>NZ_JBEOOB010000020.1:0-76163 GCF_040308685.1 Pseudoalteromonas sp. 20-MNA-CIBAN-0454
ACTTACACGCATAATAATAAGCAGTATCAGATTCTTACATCAATGCTTGATGTAATGCGTTACCCATCAAAAGAAATCGCTGATTTGTACATGCATCGCTGGGAAATAGAAATAGGATATCGAGAAATAAAACAAACAATGTTGCACTCAAACTATATCCTACGCTCAAAAAGGCCGGATATGATAAGGCAAGAATTGTGGGGGTTACTAATTGCCTACAATATTATAAGAATAGCCATGCGTGAGGCAGCAGAGTTACTAGAAGTATGGCCAAATCAACTGAGTTTTTCTCATTGTTCAAGACATATCAATGTATTTCTGTTAACTATCCCACTGACAAGTCCGGGAAATTTACCAAAACACTATGAGCATTTATTAGAAACGCTGACGCTATTTCAGTTACCAACAAGGCGTCATGAGCGCAGCTTTCCACGATGTGTGAAAAAGAAACCATCTAAATATCCCTATAAAAAAAAGCCAGTCAGTGTTAACTGACTGGCATTAAACATGAGCTGGGTTTTTAATTAATTTAATGCGCTAGGAGCTACTTATTAGCTTCGTTAAATTATCTATGTAGTTCGCCGACTCTTTCAGGTTGGTAGGTTACTTCTTTTATTTTTACTTTTATTAAACCTCCACCAGGCTTAGGCCATTCAATTTCATCTCCTTGTGATAGCCCAAGTAAAGCGCCGCCTATAGGGGCTAAAATTGATATTTTTTGGCCGCTAGCGTCAAGATCTTTCGGGTAGACAAGAGTTAAATTAAATTCTTCTTTTGAAGATTCTACAACAAAATTTACCGTCGAATTCATAGTAACTATTGTTGCTGGTACGTCTTTAGGATCAACTATAGTTGCTCGTCCTAATTCTGCTTCAAGTTCTTTTTCACCCGCAAAACTGTTTGCTGGCAATGATTCGATTAAATCATATAGTCTATCTGCATCTAATGATGAGATGATTATTTCAGGTCTTTTATTCAACTCAATATCCTTAATAATGTTTATGTAAATAAAACTTACTCTGAGTATGATTCGGCATAAGCTTAATTGCACTAGAATACGTTGAAGTAATTTTTATTTGCAACTCAATAATCAACTATCTTAAGCAATAGTACTTAAGTGACTAAGAGTATAGTTAGTTTTTTATTTTTTCTATAACATTAAAAACCCAGCCGAGGCTGGGTTTTTTTAACCGGGAGGTTTAGGTGGGGTTTACATCATACCGCCCATTCCACCCATACCGCCCATGCCACCCATATCAGGAGCGCTATCATCTTTAGGGATTTCAGCTACCATAGCTTCGGTAGTGATCATTAGACCCGCAATAGACCCTGCAAATTGTAGTGCAGAGCGTGTTACTTTAGTTGGATCTAGGATACCCATTTCAATCATGTCATTGTATTCGCCAGTAGCAGCATTGTAACCAAAGTTACCTGAACCTGCTTTAACTGCGTTAATTACAACTGAAGCTTCGTCACCTGCGTTTGTTACGATTTGACGAAGTGGCGCTTCCATTGCACGAAGTGCAACTTTAATACCGTGGTTTTGATCTTCGTTGTCGCCAACTAAATCTACAAGCTTACTTGCTGCACGAACTAGTGCAACGCCGCCACCAGGTACTACGCCTTCTTCAACCGCTGCACGAGTTGCATTTAATGCATCTTCAACGCGGTCTTTTTTCTCTTTCATTTCCATTTCAGTCGCAGCACCAACTTTGATTACTGCAACACCGCCAGCTAGTTTAGCCATGCGCTCTTGTAGTTTTTCTTTATCGTAGTCTGATGTTGCTTCTTCGATTTGTGCTTTAATTTGTGAAACACGGCCGTTAATACCTGCTTCTTCGCCAGCACCATCAATGATAGTTGTATCATCTTTAGTGATAATTACGCGCTTAGCTGTACCTAGGTCTTCAACTGTTGCTTTTTCAAGCTCAAGGCCGATTTCTTCTGAAATCACAGTACCGCCAGTTAATACAGCGATATCTTGTAGCATTGCTTTACGACGGTCGCCAAAACCAGGAGCTTTCACTGCTGATACTTTAACAATACCGCGCATGTTATTAACTACTAATGTAGCTAATGCTTCGCCTTCAAGGTCTTCTGCGATGATTAGTAGTGGCTTGCTTGCTTTAGCAACTGCTTCTAATGTTGGTAATAATTCGCGAATGTTAGATATTTTTTTATCTACAAGTAGAATAAATGGGTTATCTAGTTCAACAGTACCTTTTTCTGGGCTGTTAATAAAGTAAGGAGATAGGTAACCACGGTCAAACTGCATGCCTTCAACAACATCGAGTTCATTTTCTAGTGATTGACCTTCTTCTACAGTAATAACACCACTGTTACGGCCTACTTTTTCCATTGCTTGTGCAATGATGTCGCCAATCTCTTTATCAGAGTTAGCTGAAATAGTACCTACTTGTGCAATTGCTTTAGTGTCAGAGCATGGAACAGATAACGCTTTAAGCTCTGCAACAGCAGCAATTACTGCTTTGTCGATGCCGCGCTTAAGGTCCATTGGGTTCATGCCTGCTGCAACAGCTTTAAGGCCTTCGTTTACAATAGACTGTGCAAGTACTGTAGCGGTAGTTGTACCATCGCCGGCTGCATCGTTAGCTTTAGATGCAACTTCTTTAACCATTTGTGCGCCCATGTTTTCAAACTTGTCTTCAAGTTCGATTTCTTTTGCTACAGATACACCATCTTTAGTGATAACTGGAGAGCCAAATGATTTATCTAGTACAACGTTACGGCCTTTAGGACCTAATGTAACTTTTACTGCGTTTGCCAGGATGTTTACGCCAGTTAGCATTTTAGCGCGTGCGTCACCTGCAAAAAGTACTTCTTTTGCTGCCATGTTTTAAATTCCTCTAAATTCTTAAATGTTTATAAACGAAAAGTAGGTTTAGCCTACAATGCCTAAAATATTATCTTCACGCATGATCAGGTACTCTTGACCTTCGATCTTTTCAACTTTCTCAACATATGAGCCAAATAACACAGTGTCACCGGCTTTAACTTCTAATGCTCTAACATCACCGCTTTCTAAAATGCGACCATTACCAACGGCAACAACTTCTCCGCGGGTTGATTTTTCAGCTGCAGAGCCAGTTAATACAATACCGCCAGCAGATTTTGTTTCTTCTTCTAGACGCTTAACGATCACGCGATCATGTAAAGGACGAATATTCATTTATTTAGTTCTCCTAACAGTTTCTGCGAAGGGCAGAAAAAAGCTTATATTGGTTGCATTCAATAATGGGGGTGTTACGCCAAAATCCAAGCGTAAAATTAAAAAAATTAATCTTTTCGTTCAAACTCACCATCTATGATGGTCGGTTTGTTCACTTGATGAGGATCTGCCTCAGTTTGACTGTGCTGGGTAAATGGTGAACCACCTTGTTGCATACCTGCACTCATACGTACAGTAGCTTGGCTAGCAAGGCCGGCTGCCAGTTTGTTGCGAATTACTGGCGTTAATAATAGTAGCCCAAAAACGTCGGTCATAATGCCAGGCGTTAACAATAATACGCCAGCTATAATAACGCATATACCAGTAAATAATTCTTTCGCAGGCATTTGCCCTTCGGCCATTTGAGTTTGTGCTTTTTGTAGCGCGCTCATACCTTGTTGTTTTACCATTTTTGCGCCTAAAATCGCGGTAATAATTACTAGCGCAATTGTCGAAAAACCACCTATTACCTCGCTTACTTGTATAAGTAAGGCGATTTCAATAATAGGAATAATGATAAACAACACAAATAAAAATCTAAACATAAAGCTCTCTAAATAATGAAACTCAAAAGAGTTGATGAAATATAAGTGAGGGTGGAGCGGTCTAATTTCAAGGATACAGTAAGCGCTATTACTATTTTTTTGCAGTTATAGCACCTACACATTACATACGCTATCAGATACTATGCTTACAGACATTATTAAACACATAAAGGTTCATTATGGCGGCGCAATTTAAACTTATTTTTACTACCTGCAAAGATGAAAATGAAGCAAGAGAGCTGGCAAAAGCATTAGTTGAGAGAAAACTGGCTGCATGTGTGAATATTCTACCAAAGGTAGCTTCTATTTATATATGGGAAGGTGAAGTAGTTGAGGCAACCGAAGCTAAACTATTGATCAAAACAAAGTTAGATAAAATGAACGATGTATTTTTAACTATTAAAGCATTACACAGCTACGAAGTGCCAGAGATCCAGGTTGTTGATGTGGCAACGGGTAACCTAGCTTATTTTAATTGGATGGATGAGGTACTTAATTAATGCGTTTTTTCTTTTTGTTACTGGTTGCATTATTAGCGGCTCCAGCTAAGGCTAATAATATACTTGGTGATTTACTTGCACCTCCACAACAAACCTTTTTACAAGTAGACCAAGCATTTGTATTTGATTTTGATCAGCAAGATAATACTTTATTTATAGGCTGGGATATTGCACCTGAATACTACTTATATAAAAATAAAATAGAGATTATTGCCAAAGGCGCGAATATAGAAGTAGGCGACTTAGGTAATGGAGAAGTTATCGAAGATGAGTTCTTTGGTAAAACAGAAGTTTTTTTTAATGCACTTAGTATTGTTAGTAAGCTCAGTAATGTAACTGAGGGAGCAGTAGTAAAAGTGCGTTACCAAGGTTGTGCTGAAGCTGGGTTATGTTACCCACCTGAAGTTATTAGTATTCCGCTAAACAAAATTGCCGGTGAACAGCTGCAAAATGCTGATGATGCTACGCACAGTGCAACCTCTGCAAACGCATTTACAGCATTAAGTCAGGCTAATACGCCGACAAGCAATGCGCCTAAAAAAGATCAGACCTTTACCGAGCAGTTAGCAAGCCAAGGGCTAATTACTAATTTACTGATATTTTTTGTTGTTGGTGTTGGCCTGGCTTTTACACCGTGTGTATTTCCAATGTTTCCAATTTTGTCGAGCTTAATTGCTGGGCAAAAAAATCTCTCAACTAAAAAAGCCTTCGCGTTATCATTTGTATATATTCAAGGTATGGCAGTGACCTACGCGGCATTAGGTTTGGTTGTGGCCGCACTTGGCGGGCAAGTTCAAGGTTATTTGCAGCATCCTTATGTACTTATTAGCTTTAGTTTATTGTTTGTATTATTAGCAATGTCGATGTTTGGTTGGTACGAAATAAAGCTACCAAGTGGCATGATGAACAAGTTAACCCAAGTAAGTAATAACCAAAAAGGTGGCAACTACGTTGGTGTGTTTTTAATGGGCGTATTATCGGGCTTGATTGCCTCGCCTTGCACCACCGCACCTTTGTCAGCGGCGCTATTGTTTGTAGCACAAAGTGGCGACTATTTAGTGGGGGGGCTAACGCTTTATGTACTGAGTTTAGGGATGGGACTGCCATTATTGCTACTCGGTACATCGGGCGGAAAACTATTGCCTAAAGCCGGTGGCTGGATGGAACAAGTTAAAACCCTATTTGGCTTTATTATGCTAGTTGTGCCACTTATATTACTTGAGCGCCTTTTAGATGCCGATGTTATTTTATTAATGGCGGGAGTATTGGCCTTGGCAACCGCGCTTTACTTGCATCACTGGCAAAGTAGCCAAACACAAGGAAAATTAAAAACAGCACTGTGGTTTGCTGCAACGTTACTCGTTGTTAGTGGCTTTAACTTAACTAAAAATTATTTTTGGCCAGTACACATGCAAACAATGCAAGTAAGTGCGCAAAGTAATGAGTTTAAGCAAGTAGCCAATTTAACTGAGTTAAAAGCAGCCGTTGCTCACGCTAATGAGCAAGGCCGACTGGTTATGGTCGACTTATATGCTGATTGGTGTATTGCGTGTAAAGAATTTGAGCATTACACCTTTCCCGATGCAAAAGTGCAAAATGAGTTTAGTCACTTTGAGCTTATTCAAGTCGATTTAACCGACAGCGATAACAAAACAATCGAACTAATGGAAGAATATACGGTGTTTGGTTTACCGAGTATTTTGTTTTTTAATACCCAAGGAGAGGAGCTAAGTGCACAACGTGTTACCGGCTTTTTGAATGCTGAAGATTTTGCTCAGCACCTATCTACAGTACGCGCCAGCGTAAAGTAGCAATATAATAGCCCCCCATAATTTAAAGGTGGGGCTATTACTACTGCCTCAACATTTGTACCCAATACAGAGATAAGACCAGTATTTTGCTGTTATTTACGTCGAAATCACTATAATAGTTGGTTAACGTGAGAAATTGTTGTTATCTTATTTTTTATACTCACATTTTTGTAAAAAATTAGCTAACGACTGCTTAACTCATTACTTATAGGATATATCGCGTATTATGGCTGCAAAATTCAAGCTTTTAGTTATAAATGGCCCAAATTTAAATATGCTAGGTAAACGTGAGCCAGATAAATACGGTTCACGTACGCTAAGCGAAATTATGAGCGAACTAACATGTGCCGCTGATAGTTTAAATGTTGAGTTAACGCACTTCCAAAGTAATAGTGAGCAAGCACTGATAGAGCGTATTCACGATACTTGGCAAGCGATTGATTACATAATTATTAATCCTGCTGCATTTACGCATACGAGCGTCGCATTACGTGATGCATTGTTAAGTGTTGATATTCCGTTTTTTGAAGTGCATTTAAGCAACGTGCACGCACGTGAAGCGTTTCGCCATCATTCGTATTTTTCTGATGTGGCGCAAGGCGTAATATGTGGATTAGGTGCAATGGGTTATCACGCAGCGCTTGAAGCTGCAGTAAACCAATTGCAAAACTCAAATTAATTTTAAACACACAAACTAATAGGCGGGCCGTTTATGGATATTCGCAAGATCAAAAAACTTATTGAATTAGTAGAAGAGTCAGGTATTGCTGAGCTAGAAATCACTGAAGGTGAAGAGTCAGTACGTATAAATCGTAATAACATGAGTGCAGGCCCAGGCTATGCTCAGTTTGCGCCACAGCAATATGCACCAGCACCAGTTGCCGCTCCAGTTGCTGCAGCTCCTGCAGCAGCAGTTGAAGCCGCTGCTCCAGCAGCCTCTACAGGTCATCAAGTTAAATCACCTATGGTTGGCTCATTCTACGCTGCAGCTTCACCAGAAGCGCCAGCATACGTAGAAGTTGGTTCTCAAGTTAAAGTTGGCGATACATTATGTATCATCGAAGCAATGAAAATGATGAACCAAATTGAGTCAGACAAAGCTGGTACAGTAAAAGCTATTTTAGCTGAAAATGGCGAGCCAATAGAATTTGATCAACCTTTATTCATCATTGAATAATAGCGCAACCTAAAAGGCCAACTCTAATGTTAGATAAAGTAGTCATTGCAAACCGAGGTGAAATTGCACTTCGTATATTGCGCGCCTGCAAAGAGCTTGGGATCAAAACGGTTGCTGTGCATTCAACGGCGGATCGCGATCTTAAGCATGTATTGCTTGCAGATGAAACCATCTGTATTGGTAAACCAGCAGCAACAGAAAGTTATTTAGATATTCCGCGTATTATTGCCGCGGCTGAAATAACTGACGCTGTAGCGATTCATCCTGGTTATGGTTTTCTTGCAGAAAATGCTGATTTTGCCGATCAAGTTGAGCAAAGTGGTTTTGTATTTATTGGTCCTACTGGCGATACAATTCGTCTTATGGGCGATAAAGTATCTGCAATCGCAGCAATGCGTAAAGCAGGTGTTCCGTGTGTACCAGGCTCAGATGGTCCAGTATCAGATGACAAAGAGCGCAATATGCAAATTGCTAAGCGCATTGGTTACCCGGTAATCATTAAAGCCGCTGGTGGCGGTGGTGGTCGTGGTATGCGTGTTGTGCGCAGCGAAGCTGAACTGATTGATTCAATTGCATTAACCCAGCAAGAAGCGAAGCAGTTCTTTGGTAATGGCATGGTTTACATGGAGAAATACCTTGAAAACCCACGTCATATCGAAGTACAAATTTTAGCTGATGGCCAAGGTAATGCTGTGCATTTAGGTGAACGTGATTGTTCTATGCAGCGTCGTCACCAAAAAGTAGTTGAAGAAGCACCCGCTCCAGGAATTACAGCAGAAACACGTAAATTTATTGGTGAGCGCTGTACGCGTGCCTGTATTGAAATTGGTTATCGTGGAGCTGGTACGTTTGAGTTTTTATACGAAAACGGCGAGTTTTATTTTATCGAAATGAATACCCGTATTCAGGTTGAGCATACAATCACTGAAATGGTTACAGGTATTGATTTAGTTAAAGAACAGCTAAAAATTGCGGCTGGTCAGCCATTGTCGTTCACTCAAGATGATGTTGTTATTCGCGGCCATGCAATTGAATGTCGTATTAACGCAGAAGACCCAGAAACCTTTATTCCGTCACCGGGTAAAATTACACGTTTTCATCCTGCGGGTGGTTTAGGTATTCGTTGGGACAGCCATATTTATGCTGACTACACGGTTCCACCACATTACGATTCAATGATTGGTAAGCTAATTACTTACGGTGAAAACCGTGACGTAGCAATTGCTCGTGCACGTAACGCACTAAATGAATTAGTAATCGACGGTATTAAAACCAATACTCCGCTGCATAAAAGAATTCTTGCAGACGAAAACTTCCAAAATGGTGGGACTAATATCCACTATCTTGAGAAAAAATTGGGACTATAATTCCTCGTTAATAGAAACCGGCGCTTAGCCGGTTTTTTTATCTTTAAAAATTGGCTGTATCACCTTAAATAAATAATCTGGTATGATTAACAAATATGCGCTTTAATAAATTTTTGAGGTAAAGGTAATAATGTCACGTAGTTTTAAGTCTCACTTGAGTGATGATATTGCCACGGTAACAATGGGCAATCGAATTGCGGCTATTATAGAGCAAGGTGCGGTAATTTATTTACATGGCGATTTAGGCGCGGGTAAAACCACCTTTACACGTGGCATAGTGCAAGGTTTTGGCCATACAGGTAAGGTTAAAAGTCCAACGTATACCTTAGTAGAGCCATATGAGCTGGAGCGCGCTAATGTTTACCACTTTGATTTGTATCGTTTAGGCGATCCAGAAGAACTTGAATATATGGGAATACGCGATTACTTTTCAGCGCAAGCAATTTGTGTGGTTGAATGGCCAGAAAAAGGCGGAGAGTTTATTCCTGTGCCAGATTTAAATATTACCTTAAGCTATGTAGGCGATGAGCGAAATATCGTTATTAATAGTGCCAGTGAGCGTGGTAGCGTAATTATTGAAAAACTAAATAACTTAACCTCAGAGTAATAATATTGGTTATATAACAAATAATAAAATAGTTAAGGCAGTCACTATCAACATGAGTCGCGGTGTAATTAAACTCTTTATTTATCTTGTAGCTATCACTACGAGTTCGTCGCTATGGGCACAAAATACCATTAATAGTGTGCGCGTTTGGCCATCTCCCGATAGCACTCGGGTGGTATTTGATTTAACTGAAAAGCCTGACTTTAGTTATTTTATGCTTAAAAATCCTAGCCGTTTAGTGGTTGATTTAGAGCAAACACGGGAGCTTAAAGTGTTACCCGGTATTCCGCCTGAGCATCAAATTGTTAGTAAGCTTCGTTATTCTAAACCAAAAAATAAACACAGCGTGCGCTTTGTCTTTGAATTGAGTGCCCCGGTAAAGCCTGTGGTTTTTGCATTAGCACCAACGGGCCCCTATAAAAACAGGTTGGTTGTTGATCTATATGATAAAAGTGAATCATCCACAGCAGTATCACCAGCGCAGACAGCGGCTAAAAACCGTCAATTAAGCCAAGAGCGCGATATTGTTATTGCGATTGACGCTGGTCACGGTGGCGAAGACCCTGGCTCAATTGGCCCATCGGGTACCTATGAAAAAACGATTACATTACAAATAGCTAAACGCTTAGAGAGGATGATTGACTCTGAGCGCGGGATGATTTCGCGTATGGTGCGCAGCGGCGATTACTTTGTAAAGCTCAATACCCGCACCAATCGTGCTCGTGAGAAAAAAGCTGATTTTTTTGTCTCTATTCATGCTGATGCATTTACGATCCCAGGTCCAAATGGTGCCTCAGTGTGGGTGTTATCACTGCGCCGTGCTAACTCAGAAATAGGTAAATGGATTGAAGATAAAGAAAAACACTCTGAGCTTTTAGGTGGCGCGGCAGATGTAATAAAAGATGCCGCCAATGAAAAGTACTTAGCGCAAGCACTGCTTGATATGTCGATGGATCATTCGATGAAAACCGGTTTGAGCGTTGCTGATGAAGTAGTAAAAGAGCTGCGTAAGGTGGCAAAGTTACATAAAAAAGATCCTCAACATGCGAGTCTTGCAGTATTAAAGTCACCAGACATTCCTTCTATTTTAATCGAAACAGGGTTTATTTCTAATCCCCGTGAAGAAAAATTGCTAAAAAGTGCTAATCACCAAGAGCGTTTAGCCAAAGCTATATTTACCTCAATTAAAAATTATTACTTAAAAAATCCACCTGACGATTCTTTATTTGCCAAGTTAAAGTCGCAATATCCAACCAAGCATAAAGTTCGCCCGGGGGAGTCGTTAAGCATGTTAGCGAGTCGCTACGGCATAACTATAAACAAGTTAAAGCAGGCGAATAAATTAAGCTCTAATACCTTATTTATTGGCCAAGAACTCGATATACCGCAAAGTTAATTGCTTATCATTAGAGCCATGTTTGTTAGGAAGTTGAATGAGTATTGAAATACTACCCGCACGTTTAGCGAACCAAATTGCTGCAGGTGAAGTGGTCGAGCGCCCCGCGTCGGTGGTAAAAGAATTAGTAGAAAACAGCCTAGATGCTGGTGCTACACGCATTCAAATAGATATTGAGCGAGGTGGGCACAAACTAATTCGTATTCGTGACAATGGTGCGGGTATTGCTCAAGACGAGCTTACATTGGCGCTTTCTCGCCATGCAACCAGTAAATTGAAATCCCTCGATGATTTAGAAAATATTTGCTCACTAGGATTTAGAGGTGAAGCACTGGCGTCAATTAGTTCCGTTTCGCGCTTAACGCTAAGCTCAAAAACTAAACATCAAGAAGCCGCTTGGCAAGCATTTGCACAAGGCCGCGATATGGCTGTGCAAGTAAAACCAGTAGCGCACCCAGATGGCACCACCATAGAAGTAAAAGATTTATTTTTTAATACGCCAGCACGGCGCAAATTTTTACGTACCGAAAAAACAGAGTTTAGCCATATTGATGAGCTTATAAAGCGCATTGCGCTGAGTCGATTTGATGTATCTATTACCCTTACTCATAATGAAAAAGTAGTCAGGCAGTACCGTGCTAAAACTGATCCTAGCCAAGCAATTGCCCGTGTAGCGCAAGTGGCGGGTAAAGCATTTGCTGAGCAAGGCTTGCATATTCAATCGGGCGAGGGGGGCTTGCAGCTCCATGGCTGGGTATTGCCGGTTGGTTCTGCTAACACCGTGCAGTATACCTATGTAAATAATCGTATGATGCGCGACAAGCTTATACTGCACGCTATTCGCCAAGCATTTGAAGAAGTAAGTGGTGCCCAAGAGTTACCCGGTTTTGTTATTTATATTGATATTGACCCTCGTCAAGTTGATGTAAATGTTCATCCGGCAAAACACGAAGTACGTTTTCATCAAGGGCGTTTAGTACACGACTTTATACTACAAGCAATTAAACAAGTTGTTGTGCCACTGCAAGGTGAGTTTACTAATGAGCCTTTAAATAACCTAGCCGATACGGCATTTAGTCAGACAGACACTGCGCGTTCTCCCACTGGGAATTTTGAGTCGGGTGAGGTATTTGATTATCCTAAATCGCAATTGCAACCATCTCATAGTGTCAGTTCTGGCGGCGCATCGCTAAGTTCGCGTGGTGCGGGAGGGAGTGGCGGCGCCTACAGAGCTGCACCTAGTACTAATCATCATGATATTAATGCTTTTTATCAGGGCGTGAGTGAGCAGCATGCCGCGCATTTTGACCAAGTTGCTCACGTATCTGTTGGGGTTAACCAGTCACACGCTGTGGAGCAGGCAGTTGCTTTAAAAACGGTTGCTATTATCAGCATCAACGAAGGCGTGTGTGTGTTTAGCAGCGAGCAGCAATTGTATTGCTCACATTTTAAATATGCATTAGTTGATGATTGGCATGAGCAAATAAAAGAGCAGGGCAGCTTAGAGGGCAAAGCGCTGTTGTTGCCAGTACGGGTTAATTTATCCAAGCAAGACTGTGAGCTAATAGCAGCGCAACAGTCTTGGTTTACGCTATTAGGTTTTGAGCTAATTATTGAAAAACAGTTTGTGATGGTTAAAAAACTTCCTGCGTGCTTATATTTATTAGACGTTACTAGCGCGGTTGAAAGCCTGCTGGAAGCGTGTAAAGCACCACTTGAAAACATAGAAAGCTGGTTGGCGTGGCAGATGCAGCACACACCAGCGCGTTTTTATTCCAGCAATATCTTTTTAGCGCAGCAAGCCCGCATGCAAAATAATCCGCAAACAATTGAACGTTTGCGTGTAAAAGCAGTTAAAATAGATATAGAGCACTATTTAACGCAATTAGATTAAGGTATTCGTGTTGAGTAATTTACCAGTCATATTTTTAATGGGTCCAACTGCAGCGGGTAAAACGGCGTTGGCAATTTCATTGTGTGAGCATTTAAATACCGAAATAATTAGTGTTGATTCAGCGTTAGTATATAAGGGTATGGATATTGGCACGGCTAAACCCGATGCATCAGAGTTAGCACGTGCTCCGCATCACTTAATTGATTTACTTGACCCAAGTGAAACTTATTCAGTTGCTGATTTTAGACGTGATGCGATAATAAAAATAGATGAATTTCATCAGCAAGGTAAGGTGCCGGTATTAGTTGGCGGCACCATGTTGTACTTCAAGGCTCTGATTGATGGTTTATCACCACTGCCAGAAGCTAACGTGGAAATAAGAGCCGAACTTGAAGCGCAAGCAGCGCAATATGGCTGGCCACATTTGTATCAAGAACTGGTAAAAATAGACCCGCAAGCAGCGCAAAAAATGAGTGAAAACGATTCACAAAGAATTAATCGTGCTTTAGAGGTATATAAATTAACAGGTAAAACCATGACCGAGCTGCAAAAGCAAAAACAGCCGGTTTTACCTTATACTTTTCATCAATTTGCTATTGCGCCAACGCAGCGCAGTGAATTACATCAGCGAATTGAAAAAAGGTTTAAAATAATGCTCGAACAGGGGTTTGAAAATGAAGTTTCGACCCTATATCTACGTAAGGATTTACACCCCAATATGCCTTCTATTCGTTGTGTAGGTTATAGACAAATGTGGGATTACCTTGCGGGTGAAATTGACCATGATGAAATGGTATTTCGCGGCATTGCGGCTACACGTCAATTGGCTAAACGCCAATTAACTTGGTTAAGAAGCTGGCCTGATGTTACATGGTTAACAACGGGTGATGAAGAAAACTTGCATCGTGTAGTAAGTTCGCTAAGCTAGTAGTAGTTGAATAAAATTTAGCTTTGTTAAATAAGTTCAGCCACTTAATTATAATAACACCTAGAACGAAGGAATAATAACATGGCAAAAGGCCAATCGTTACAAGACCCATTTTTGAATGCACTACGCCGTGAGCGCATCCCAGTATCAATCTTTTTGGTTAATGGCATAAAATTACAAGGTAAAATTCAGTCATTTGATCAATTTGTTATTTTACTAGAAAACACCGTAAATCAAATGGTGTATAAACATGCAATTTCAACAGTTGTTCCTGCTCGTGCAGTTAATTTCCAAGGTGTTCAAGAAAATGACGACACTGAAGAACCTGAAGCTGGAAACATTTAAATTAGGAGCGTGATGCTTGTTTGACCGCTATAAATCTGGCGAACAGGCAGTTTTAGTTCATATTGACTTTCCTAAAGAGGGGGATCGCGAAGATCTTCACGAATTAGAATTGTTGGTATCTTCTGCTGGTGTTAGTAGTTTGGCGGTTGTGCAAGGCAGCCGTCAAGCACCACATCCGAAACTATTTGTCGGAACTGGTAAAGCAGAAGAAATAGCTGAGACTGTTAAAATCCACAATGCCGATGTCGTTATTTTTAATCATCAACTCAGACCGTCCCAAGAGCGTAACTTAGAACGCATTTTGCAATGTCGTGTGCTTGATAGAACCACCCTTATTCTTGATATATTTGCGCAACGTGCACGTACCCACGAAGGTAAGTTGCAAGTTGAACTGGCGCAATTGCGTCATATGTCCACGCGACTAATTCGTGGTTGGACGCATTTAGAGCGTCAAAAAGGGGGCGTGGGTTTACGTGGGCCAGGTGAAACACAGCTCGAAACCGATAGACGCTTATTGCGCGCCCGCCTGCAAAATATTCGTGCACGCCTAGATAAAGTTGCTGTACAGCGCGAGCAAGGTAGACGAGCTCGTAGCCGTAACGAAATACCAACTGTATCGTTAGTAGGGTATACTAACGCGGGTAAATCAACATTATTTAATCGTATTACAAACTCAGATGTTTATGCTGCAGATCAATTGTTTGCGACGCTTGACCCAACGTTACGAAAACTTGAGTTAGGCGATGTTGGTCCGGTTATTTTAGCCGATACTGTTGGCTTTATTCGCCATTTGCCGCATGACTTAGTGGCGGCATTTAAAGCGACGCTAACAGAAACGCGAGAAGCCGACTTACAGCTGCATGTTATTGATGTGGCAGATGCACGACTAAAAGAAAATATTGAACAAGTACAATCAGTACTCAAAGAAATTGAAGCTGATGAAGTACCGCAATTATTGGTTTATAACAAAATTGATGCGCTGGATGATATTACTGCGCGTATTGATCGCGATGATGAAGGCCAACCTATAAGGGTATGGCTTTCTGCTCAAACCGGCGAAGGTTGCGAGTTACTTAGCGAAGCTATTAGTGAATTACTTGCTAAACAAATGCTTAGCGAAACATTATTGCTTGCACCACAATATGGACGGTTAAGATCGTCGTTATTTAGTTTAAGTGCGGTAAGCGACGAGCGCTTTGATGAACAAGGTAACTGGCTGTTAGATGTTAGGTTACCTGTAGTTGAGTGGAATCGTTTAATTAAAGAATTTGGTCCTGAAATTGCTGGTTTTATCGTCTGTGATTAAAAATTGATGTAATTAATGTCGGTTTTTGTATAAGAAACGCAGTAGATTTGTTAGATTTAACTCAATTTCCTTATTTATTTAGATAACAATGGAGTATAGCTATGGCCTGGAATGAACCGGGTAATAATGGCAATGATAAAGATCCGTGGAATAACAAAGGCGGACGAGATCAAGGCCCACCTGATTTAGACGAGGTGCTGCGTAAATTCAGTAACAAGTTTAGTGGCTTATTTGGCGGCAAAAAACCGGGCAATGGTAGCGGCGGTGGACTTGGTGGAGCCGGTATTTCATTTATACTTATAATTGCTGTAATTGTATGGGCACTCAGTGGTATTTATACCGTGAAAGAAGCTGAGCGTGGTGTGGTTCTTCAATTTGGTAAGTATGATCGTATTGCTGATCCTGGTCTGCGTTGGAAAATGACCTTTATTGAAACCATAATACCAGTAGATATTGAAGCTGTTCGTTCATTATCAACGTCTGGTTTTATGTTAACTGAAGACGAAAACGTAGTAAGCGTTGAGTTCCAAGTTCAATATCGTGTTATTGACCCATACTTGTATAAATTTAGTGTAACTAATGCTGATAGTAGCTTAGAAGAAGCACTAGAAAGTGCACTACGTTATGTAGTTGGCCATGCAAAAATGGACCAAGTACTAACAAACGGCCGTGAGGTTGTGCGCCAAAATACATGGGATGAGCTGAACAAGGTTATTGAACCTTATAACTTAGGTTTAATTGTGACTGACGTGAACTTTAAAGATTCTCGTCCACCGGCTGAAGTTAAAGATGCGTTTGATGATGCAATTGCTGCACAAGAAGATGAAGAGCGCTTTATCCGTGAAGCTGAAGCATATGCGCGTGAAATTGAACCTCGTGCTCGTGGTCAAGTTACACGTATGACTCAAGAAGCCGAAGGTTATCAAGAGCGTATTACACTTGAGGCACAAGGTGAAGTTGCTCGTTTTGAAAAGCTATTACCAGAATATCAAGCGGCTAAAACAGTAACTCGTGAACGTTTATACATTGATGCAATGCAAGAAGTATTAGGCAATAGCTCTAAAGTACTTGTTGATGTAAAAGGTGGCAACAACATGATGTACTTACCACTTGATAAAATTATGGAAAAGCAAGGCACAGCAACCCGTGTTGCACTTCCTAGCTCAAGTGATATTCAAGATTTACGTAACAAAGTAAATACGTCACGTAACAGCTCTGTTAATAGTGGTAATGACCGCTTTAACAACGATCGTTTTAATGATGGGAGATAACAATAATGAAAAACTTTAGTTTAGTCATACTATTAGCTGCCATTGTAATGTCTTTCTCGTCAGTTTTTGTTGTACCTGAAGGGCAAAAAGCAATTGTTTTGTTATTCAGTAAAGTACAAAAAGACAGTGATGATCAAGCCATAGTGTACAGCCCCGGCTTACAATTTAAAGTACCATTTTTTAGCCAAGTACGTCGTATTGATGCACGTATTCAAACGCTTGATGGTACACCAGACCGCTTTGTAACGAGCGAGAAAAAAGACTTAATTGTTGACTCGTTTGTAAAATGGCGTGTTAACGACTTTAGTGCTTTTTACTTGCGTGCTCGTGGCGATAAGCAATATGCTGAAACGCTGCTAGAACAAAAAGTAAATAACGGTCTACGTACTAACTTTGGTACGCGTACTATTCGTGAAATAGTGTCGGGTGAGCGTAGCGAGTTAATGGAAGAGGCGTTAGTACAAGCTTCTGAAAGTGCCCGCGAGCTAGGTATTGAAGTACTTGACGTGCGTGTTAAGCAAATAAACCTACCACAAGAAGTAAGTAGCTCGATTTATCAGCGTATGCGTGCAGAGCGTACTGCGGTTGCTAAAGAGCATCGTTCAGAGGGTCAAGAAAAAGCCGAAACTATTCGTGCTGGCGTTGATCGTCGTGTAACGGTAATGCTTGCCGATGCTGAGCGTAATTCACGTACAGTACGTGGTCAAGGTGATGCAGATGCAGCAGCTATTTATGCTAATGCGTACAATAAAGATCCTGAGTTTTTTAGTTTTGTTCGTTCGTTAGAGGCGTATAAACAAACCTTTAAAAACAAGCAAGACGTAATGGTTCTTTCACCAGATAGCGACTTCTTTAAATATATGAAAGGTGCTACTGCACAATAAAGCTAACCAATATATTTAAATCTTAAAAGCCTCGCGTTAGTGGGGCTTTTTATTGAAACAGATTTAATGCATTAAACCACTGTTATCTATGTGGTTATTAGTTAATATTTATACATATAAATATACGAGCGGAAAATATAAGCTAAACGGGGTGAACTTTGGCTTTGTTTTCTGGTAAAATCTTGTCCTAATTTTTTTAAGTGAAGTTACAATGGGTAAAAACGTTGTTGTATTAGGCACCCAATGGGGTGACGAAGGTAAGGGTAAGGTAGTTGACCTCCTTACAGATAAAGCATCTTTAGTAGTTCGTTATCAAGGTGGGCACAATGCTGGCCATACCTTAGTGATCGACGGTGAAAAGACAGTTCTGCACCTTATTCCATCGGGTGTATTACGTGACAATGTTAAATGTGTGATTGGTAATGGTGTTGTATTATCACCAGAAGCGCTAATGAGAGAGATTGGCATGTTAGAAGCACGTGGCGTACCTGTACGCGAGCGTCTTTTAATCAGTGCTGCATGTCCATTAATTTTGCCTTTCCATGTTGCATTAGATGTAGCCCGTGAAACTGCACGTGGTGATAAGCCAATTGGTACAACTGGCCGTGGTATCGGTCCTGCGTACGAAGATAAAGTGGCACGTCGTGGTTTGCGCGTAGGGGATTTATTTAATCCTGAACTATTCGCAGCAAAACTAGAAGAAGTTCTTGAATACCATAACTTTACTTTAGTTAATTACTATAAAGTAGATGCTGTTGATTTTCAGAAAACCTTTGATGACGCAATGGCCGTTGCTGATATTTTAAAAGCGATGATTGTTGATGTTACTGAGCTTTTAGATCAAACGCGTTTAGCTGGCGACAACATTTTGTTTGAAGGCGCACAAGGTACGTTACTTGATATCGATCATGGTACTTACCCTTATGTAACGTCTTCTAACACTACAGCTGGTGGCGTTGCTACTGGTGCTGGTTTTGGCCCACTACACCTTGATTATGTGCTTGGTATTATTAAAGCATATACTACACGTGTTGGTTCAGGCCCTTTTCCTACAGAGCTTTACGACGGCCTTGATAAGCAAGACCCAGTTGGTAAGCACTTAGGCGATAAAGGCCATGAGTTTGGCGCAACCACTGGTCGACTTCGTCGTACTGGTTGGTTAGATGCCGTAGCAATGCGTCGTGCAGTGCAAATCAATAGTATTTCTGGTTTTTGTTTAACTAAGCTTGATGTTTTAGATGGCTTAGAAACACTTAAAATCTGTACTGGTTATAAGCTTGAAGATGGCACAGTTACTAACGTAACGCCATTAGCAGCTGAAGGTTACGAAAAAGTAACGCCAATATACGAAGAAATGCCTGGTTGGTCAGAAAATACTGTTGGTGTAACTAGCCTTGATGGTTTACCAAAAGCAGCGATTGATTACGTTAAGCGTATTGAGGAGCTCACTGGTGTTCCTGTTGATATTATTTCTACTGGTCCTGATCGTGTAGAAACTATGATACTTCGCAATCCGTTTGCGTAATATCAACTAGACATAAAAAAAGCTGCTTAATGCAGCTTTTTTTATGTCTAAAAATAACAATAGAGTATAAATAACCTGAGATCCGGATAATAAACTTATCTCAAGCAGCTATTTTCAGCGCTAACTGCGTTGAATTTACTTGCAATAGGCCAGCTATTGACGCATAAATTCGCCTTGTTTTCACTGAAAACCTCTGGCTAGAGAAAATAAAATTAAATATAACTATGATTCAATACGTTAGTAAATCTCTTAACCAGAGTTCAGGTTAAATATTAATCTTGGAACGATCTTTGTATAGTATTTAATAGGTTTATTTTTATAAGTGATAAAGATGCAGTTACTTTTTAGTCATTCAGTTTTGTTATTACCATTAATGACACTCTCTTTATTGATGAGCAGCAATAGCTTAGCAGAAGAAACGGCAGCAGCAGTGCCACTGTATACTGAGACTGAGTTAATTTCGCTAATTAATAAAAACACCCATTTAGCCCGGGTTAAGGCAGATGATTGCCAGTTAGTACAAGATATAGAAGCGCGAGCCAATAAAATGGCATTACCATCGTATCAGTTTTTATATGGCGATATGCTAGCCTATAACGTATGTGTTGATCGCGATGTAGAGTTAGGTGTGTACTATATGCAAAAAGCGGCTGAGCAGGGCTTAGCAGCGGCTTTAGAGCAGTTAGGGCGTTACTACGACATTGGGCGTTTGGTACAACAAGATAAAGCAATGGCAATCACTTATTTGCGTGAAGCGTCATCGCAGGGAAATTTAAAAGCGCAGTTTCGCTTAGTTAAGTTATTTAACCAAGGCTACGGCAGTCCACGCGACTTTGAAGATATGTATCGTTGGTTATTTAATGCCAAGGTTGCAGATGCCAATACACATAAAAAAATTGCGCGTTTATTAGCTCAGTTAGCCGAAAAAATGCCAGCCAGCGTTGTGGCTCGTGCTCGCCTACCTATGTAAGCATATTGATATACCAAAAATACACTAAAAAGGCCTAACTCTTGCGAGTTAGGCCTTTTTATTAGTTTTTAATAAAAGTGTTAACTTTCTTCTTTAGCTTTTGCTTGTGAATCTTTTAGTAGTGATATTTTAGCCGGTTGCAAAGCAACAATGCGCTCACCTTCTTGCGGTGGTTTTTCCATATCACTGGTAAAGGGTCTAAGTTTAACTGGCGCATCGTCATCGCCATCTTTATCCCCTTTGAGAATAAACAGTGGAATTGCCTCTGGGTTCATTTCTTGATATTGCTCCCAGCTAAACTCATCAGAAATACGGGTAGCACTTACTTTACCGCCTTTCGCTATCACACTGCTTAAGCGTGCATAAGAGCCGTTTTCACCAAATAAAATTTGGCGCGATAAGAAAGTCGCGCTGTCTTTATTCGCTTTAGCATGCGATGAAGATGAGCGTAGCGAAAACACATTTTTATCATTAAGTAAGTGAGAAAAATACTGTACACCTAGCGCATTGTGATGGCGATTTGGTGACAGTGCCAACACACTACGAATAGTTGTTAAAGGCAAGTAACGCTCAGCATGTTCAGATTGCGGATTACCGTAGTAACAAGGCAAGCCATCCATACGGGCCATTTTACAGTTTTCCCATGCAGGGTCAGATAAATGCACAGGAATATTTTGATCTTTTAAGCCACGCGCAATAGCACGCGATACATGGTTTGCACCAATAATTAAAATGGTACTTGGTGATGGTTGACGTACACCAAGCAGTTTAGCTAAAGGGATGGCAGTTAGGCTTTGCAGCACTACGGTAATAATAATAACGGTAAATATGAGCGGTACCATTTTTTCTGCATCAGCAACACCAGCTTCCATCATGCTCAGCGCAAATACAGAACCAACAGCTGCGGCAACAATACCGCGTGGCGCAATCCAAGCGAGTACTAAGCGTGACTTCATTGGTAGGTCAGTACCAAAAGTCGATATTGCAATACACACAGGGCGAGCTATAAATAGCACGATAGCTAAAAATATAAAAACGTCACTATCTAGCATCATTAAATCAGAGAGTTCTAATCTTGCTGCAAGTAAAATAAACAGTGTTGAGATTAAAATCATCGATAGATCTTCTTTAAACTCAAGCACCGAATCAATTTCTAAATCATCTTGGTTTGCAAGCCAAATACCAAATACAGTCACCGCTAATAAACCTGATTCATGGCTTAAGTGATTAGACACTGAAAAACTTATAAGCACTAGGGCTAAAATGCCAAACTTATGCAACTCAAATGGTAGCCACTCTCGGCGCATAAGTTGTGTAGTAAGCCAGCCTGCAACAACACCAATTGTTAAGCCTACACCTAAGGTTTTAACTAGCGCGATAATGGTATGGCTAAATATTTGACCTTCGCCAACTAACATCACGGCTTCGAAAACTAATACGGCAAAAAGAGCACCAATAGGGTCTATAACAATGCCTTCCCAGCGTAGTATTCGGTCGATGTCTTGAGTTGGTCGCATAGAGTTTAGCAAAGGGGCAATAACAGTAGGACCCGTTACAACAAGTACAGCGCCGAGCACAGCAGCTACCCGCCAGTTAAGCTCTAATAGCCAATAGGCACTAAAGCTAATAATTATACACGTAGTGAGCATACCAATAGAGCACAGGTTTCTGACTACTTTACTGATGCCTTTTAATTCTCTGAAGTGCAGGGTGAGAGAGCCTTCAAATAAAATAATAGCAACGCTGAGTGACACAACAGGAAAGAGTAAATCGCCTAAAAGCGCGTCAGGATCTAGTACGCCAGTAAATGGCCCTAATAATAGTCCTGTAAGCAATAAAAACAGAATAGCAGGGACTCTAAACGCCCATGCGACCCACTGGGCAAGCACGGAGCAAAGTGCGATACCGGCTATATAAATTGCTGACATAGAATAAGAATTCCTTGTGAATATGATAGATAAAAGTATAACTTATGTTAATTATAATACAGGGGTATACACGGATAAGTTAAATTTTGCTAATAGAATTTTAGCTGTTTATCAGATATTACGGGTTTTAAAGTCTGTTATTTTATCAGTAATTTTAATAAATACCCTACAAAAAGGATTTAACTTTTTGATAATTAATATAAAAACAGTTCGAAAAACAAGCTGCATTTTACTTAGTTTGAATTTTAACCTTGATTTTACCTGCAGTTTTAGCGTATTATGCTTCGTGTTCAAACAATTAGTTGTCTAATTAAGTGGTTATTTTAAAATAATAACTTATTAATATTAGAGTCACATTAAAGCGGTATAATACTGTTTTGTAGTGATTTAAGGGTTTGAGCAGTATAAATATCATTTACCGAACTCTTTGGTATGATTTTGCTAAACAAGTTTATTTAACTATTTAAATAAATAAAGGTTTGAGTTGAATTATTACCTTTCAATATTTAGCCCCCATCGTGGCGGTTAAATCTCGGTCCTTAAGTCATCACCCTATCTGTTGGTGTATCTGACTTAAGAGGCTCTATGTATGTTGTTAATAAAAAAGCCACACACAGCTTTTACAGCGATACATAAACAACACTTTTTAAATTTTTTGTTAGTACTATTCAACACCGTTGAGTTGTTGCTATTTAGTACTTGCGCTTAAATCTATAACAACAGTTTTAGATAGAGTCGCTTTGCGTGTGTAAAAAAGTGTTTTTAAATGATAAACCAAATTCGAAGCTATGTTTTAAACCTAGCTAACTAGTTTTAGCTCATCACATTGCATGAGCGCAAATAAAATGGAAAGTTGAACATTTATGAATAAGTTAAATTGGCGACGTATAGTACTTAAAGTAGGTAGTGCTTTAATTGCACCGGATCAAGATGGCTGCCGTTCACGTTACATATTAACTATTGCACAGTTTATTGTTCGCTGTCGTGCTCGTGGTATTGAAGTTATTTTAGTTTCGTCAGGCTCAGTTGCTGCGGGGGCACATTTGTTCCCATCAGATACAGCACGTTCAGTCGTGATGAAAAAAGCGATGGCTGCCGCAGGTCAAACAGAAATGATAGCAATGTGGGATAGGTTTTTTGACTTTCCATCAGCTCAATTATTATTAACCCACGGTGACTTACGTGATCATGAGCGCTATCAAAGTATTCGCGAAACTGTATTTACTTTGCTTGAGCACGGCGTGCTACCTATTATTAATGAAAATGATGCAGTAACAACCGATGATCTAAAAGTAGGTGATAACGATAACTTATCTGCTATGGTTGCAGCAGCAGCAGATGCAGACGCGCTGCTTATATTTTCAGATGTGGATGGGTTATATGATAAAAACCCTAACTTGCATGACGATGCTATTTTACTGCCTGAAATAAAATCAATTGATGACTCTATTTATGCTATGGCAGGATGTGCAACTAGCGCAGTTGGTACAGGCGGTATGAAAACCAAAATTGAAGCGGCCGAAAAAGCAACCTCACATGGGATTTCAACTTATATTATTAACGGCTTTAAAGAAGAGACATTTACGCGTTTACTTGCAGGTGAAAACCCGGGGACTATTTTCTTACCATACGAAAAACCAATGCAAGATTCTGTACATTGGATGACGCACACTGCAAATGAGCAGGGTGAAGTTGTTGTAGATGGCTCGTTTGATAAGTCACTCGAAGGCGAAACAGGCTGTATTCGTGGCGATGAAATAATGGCCGTGCATGGCGAGTTCGCAATTGGTGACACCATTTTGGTACGTAGTGAAGATGGTACGCGTTTAGCCAAAGCAACCGCAAATTATAGTAGCTGTTTGTTGAGCTTTATTGCTGACAACGAACAGAGTGAATTCAGCGAAAAAATGCAGGAATCAATAGGACCTGTTATATCTGAAAAACATATCGCATTATTGGAGAAGTCATGAGTTTAATTACGGATATTTCACGCCAGGCAGCAAAAGCTGCTCATCAGTTAGCGTTACTCGATACCGAGACAAAAAATAAAGTGCTATTGGACATGGCTGCAGCACTACGTGCAGAAAAAGCATTTATTATTAAAGAAAACGAAAGCGATTTAGCCGCGGCACGCGACAATAACTTAGCAGCAGCAATGGTTGACCGTTTAACGCTTAACGATGAACGTGTTGAAGCAATGGCTGAAGGCATCGAAGTGATAGTAAGCTTAGATGATCCGGTTGGTCAGCTACGCGATATTACCGAGCGTCCAAATGGCATTAAAATTCGTAAAATGCGCGTACCACTAGGCGTAGTTTGTATGATTTACGAAGCGCGCCCAAATGTAACCGCAGATGCGGGTGCATTGTGTTTTAAATCGGGTAATAGCGTTATTTTACGCGGCGGTAAAGAAGCACTAAAAAGCTCACAAGCAATTGCTAGCGTAATGCACAGCGTGCTAGCAAAGCATAATTTACCAGAGGCACTTATTTCGGTAATTCCTGACCCCGATCGTGGCTTATTAATGGAATTAATGCAGCAACGTGACAGCATTGATTTAATTATACCGCGTGGTGGTGAAGGGTTAATAAACTTTGTAACCGAAAACAGCACAATTCCAGTGATCCAACACTTTAAAGGTGTATGTCATTTATATGTTGATAAAGACGCCGACCTTGAAGTGGCAATTAACCTACTGCTTAATGGTAAAACGCAACGCACCGGCGTGTGTAATGCTTTAGAAGGCTTAGTTGTACATCAAGATATTGCCGATGAGTTTTTAAACTTGTGTGCGGTAGTGTTACGTCAAGAAGGCGTTAAAATTAATGCCGATAGCCAAGCAGCTACGTATTTTGACAATGCAACAGTATTGGGCGACGATGAATTTGGTGAAGAGTATTTAGATTTAGAAATAGCTATTCGCGTGGTTCCAAGTTTTGCGGCAGCTGTAGAGCACATAGCGCAATTTGGTTCGCACCATACAGAAGTAATTTGTACTAAAAACGCTGCTACGGCAGAGTTATTCCAACGTAGTGTTGATGCTTCGGTAGTAACTGTTAACGCTTCATCGCGTTTTTCAGACGGTTCACAACTGGGCTTAGGTGCCGAGATTGGTATTGCAACGTCTAAGCTACATGCCTACGGACCTATGGGCCTTGAGTCACTAACTACTGAAAAGTATTTAGTTAATGGCGACGGTCAGATCCGCGAATAAACTTAGTTTATTTCAGGACAAAACATATTATGAATTTCAAAAGCCGAGCTGCAGCTCGGCTTTTTTGTGCAATAAACTAACTTAGGCTCTACTTCGCTAGCCAGTAAAATTAAAAAGCGTGCAATAGCGTTAGCTATATGGCGTATATTTTGGGGTTTAAATACAGAGTGAAACTTAAGATAAAATAGCGATTAAATTGATGGCTTTGAGACAATACTAAAGAGGGAGTAGGAAAGTGGTGGAGCTAAGCAGGATCGAACTGCTGACCTCCTGCGTGCAAGGCAGGCGCTCTCCCAGCTGAGCTATAGCCCCACATTCCTAAATTTTACATATTACGTAAAAGCTTGATTGCTGATTCTCAAGCGGGACGAACTTTAAGATTTTTTATAAAATAGGTCAAGTATTTTTTCACTAATTTTACCGTTTAGATGAAATTTTGGTAGACTCAACAACAATATTCAGTAAAAAGACAATTAAAAATGAAAAAGTATGCCTTAGTACTGATGGTTTTGCTTGTTGGCTGTGCTAACTCAAGTGACGAGCAACCTTATGAAATAAATAATAAACAGTTTCATGAAAAACAAGATGAACAAGGAAATAAGCTATTTGCCTACGTAGTATCGGTAAAGGCTAAAAGCCGCCAGAACATTAATTTAGATAAAAAGTTTACCCGCAGTGACTTTGAGCGTTTTGCAGCGCAAGAGCATTTTGAAGAGTCGAGTATTTTAAAATTGCAGTTAGAAGATCAAGCTGTTGAATTGTTAAATACAGAGCTTGAAACACGCAATTATTGCCCCGCTAAGCATGAAATTAATGAGGTACTGTGGCGTGATTTAAGTGTGCAATTAAGAGGACGTTGTTTGTAGTATGTTAGCTGATAAAACAAAGTTAGCAGCGCTATTAGCGCAGTTAAATATTAATTATGAGGTGATAGAGCACCCACCATTACATGGCAGTTTAGATGCCGATGCCTTTATGGTGGAGCGCCCAGGTACACGACTTAAAAATTTATTTTTACGTGATAATGAAGGTAAGCGGCACTTTTTAGTTATAACCGCCCATGACAAGCAACTTGATTTAAAAGTATTGTCAAAACAACAAGGGTTATCGCGGTTAGGGTTTGCCTCAAGCGAGCGTTTAGCGCGCTATTTAAAAGTAGCACCTGGGTGTGTATCTATGCTTAGCCTAATGAACGACAAGCAAAACGAAGTAAGCGTTTGGCTAGATCAAGATATTTGGCAAGGTGAGCTATTTCATTGTCATCCGTTTGAAAACACCCAAACCTGGTTACTTAATAAAGCAGACTTAGAGCAGTTTTTTAACTTTACTGAGCATCAGCCTCGCGTAGTATTTTTACCTTCAAGGTAAGCCCATATAACCAGCATCAAGCCGCATAGGCAAACAGCCAATAAAGCTGCCATAAATGCGGTTTGCCCATGATGCTGGTATATCACCCCTGGTAATAACGACCCAAGTGCACCGCCGCTGTAATAAAACGATACATACCCGCCATTAGTAACACTCGGTGGTGCTTTACTTATTTTATTAACTAAGGGAGCGGCAGTTGAGTGAATCACAAACATAGCCCCGCAAAATAATGTAAATGCGGCTAAAAATACTATTAGCTGGTGGCTCATTAACATGACAATACTAACACTGTAAAACAAAAATATAGCCGTTAATAAATGCCATGGCGAGGGCGCTTTTTTAAGTAACCAAGGTGTTGTAATAGACGCTAAAGCGCCGATTAAATAACCACTGTAAACCAAGCCAATGTCGCGAGTATTAGTGATTAAAAAAGTATTTTGCAAAATAAAAGGTAAATAATTAAGTAAAGCGGCAAAGCAAAAAAACATACAAAATACCGCACCATACACTTTTAGCAGCGGCCCTTCACGCAGTTGTTTAATATAGTCTAGTGGTGAAAGTATTGATTTAACGTTATTACTTTTAAAGCGGGTATGGGGAATACTCCACGCAAGCAAAATGAGCATGGTGGCAATAAAATAATAAAAACTTTGCCAGTGCCATATATCGCTAAAAATAGCTGCCAGAACACGCCCAAAATAGCCGCCTACTATGGTGCTGCCAATGTAGATTGTCATATTTTTTTGCAGTGTATCGGCACTAAAACTCATGCCAATATAACTGGTCATGGCTGTTAATGCCGCTGGTAATATTAGGCCTTGTAAAAAGCGTACCAATAACAGCAGCTCAAAGGTGGGGGCGTAAACAAATAATAAACAGCATCCTCCCAATAACAACATAGCAATGCGTAATATAAATAAAGGATTACGTTTAGTTAAAAACAACCCATACACTAAAGGCGCAATAGCCAGTGGTAGCATAGCCGCAGTCATTAAGCTGCCAGCAACGGCGGGGGCAACACCAAACTCAACTGCAAATAGGCCAAGCAGTGGTTGTGGAGCGTAAAGTACAAAAAAAATAAATACAGAGCAAAGCAACAAGTGAGGTAGGCGCATTATTATAGCTTGGCGAGTAACTAATAGTTAAGTGGCAGTATATTAAAAATCCCTTGTGTTTGATAATCTAAAAACGAATACTTTAAGCGACTATTTGGTATGCCCATAAACAGTAATAAGTAATTGTTTACTAAAAAAGTCGCTATCTTTGCGCTAAATCATGGTGTTTTTATCGTCGTTTGTTAGATTAATGATGATAGCGCTGTTATTTGCCGGCATTGGTGATTAAAATAGTCTTAATATTAGTTTTTAGTGGAATAGAGCCATGGGGTCACTTCAAGAGCAATTGCTCCAAGCAGGATTAACAACATCGCATAAAGCTAAAGTTGCTAAATCAGAAAAGCGTAAGCAGCAAAAAAAGCAAAAAAAGGGTGCAACCAGTAACCCTAGCGATTTACAAAAGCATATTCAACAAACAAAACTTGAGCAGCAACAAAAAGCAGAAGAGCTTAACCAGGCACGCCAAGGTAGTTTAAAGCAGCGCGAGCAAAGTGCCCGTGTTAAACAAATTTTAGAACACCATAACCAAGAAGCAATACGTGGTGAGCGTACTTTTAACTTTACTTACGAAAACAAAGTAAAGAGCATTGAAGTAAACGAAAGAACGCAAAAAGCGTTATCGGGTGGTCGCTTAGCTATTTGTGTGCTCGAAGGCCGATTTTACGTATTAGAAGACGAACCGGCACGTAAAGTAGCTGAAGTAGATGAACATTATATTGTTTTTCATGTTGAGCCAGAAAGCAAAGTAAAAGATGAAGACGATCCATACGCCGATTTTGAAATACCAGATGATTTAACGTGGTAAATTTTAGTTAAGTGTAGACTCATTTAATTTTTGCTAAAGTTAACTTAAATGAGCTGTACATGTATTTGTTCTGATTGATCGTCAAATGCTATTAGTTACGTATGCTTTTTATAGTGTTGTTGACTACAATCACCAGAACAGTTTTTTAACCGTCAAAAAAGAAGAGTAAATACAATGAGCAAAATTAAAACACTTTTATTAGGCGCGGGTATTAGTTTAGCCGCAAGCTTGTCATTTAATGCAGCTGCTGCAGATGGTGCTGCACTTTACACTGCTAAAAACTGCCAAACGTGTCACGGCGCAGAAGGTAAGGCACCTATTATGGGCATGTACCCTAAATTAAATGGTCAAAATAAAGACTATTTAGTTGCACAAATGAAAGACATTAAATCAGGTGCGCGCAGTAATGGTATGTCTATGGCTATGAAAGCTATGGTAGCAACCGTAACAGATGAAGAGTTTGCTGCAATTGCTGATTACCTTGCAAACGTAAAATAATAAACGCAGTTAATTATTTTTATTAAAAAACAGCCACACCTAGTGTGGCTGTTTTATTTCCTGATTGCTATAACCTAAATACTAATTTAGACTTCTAAACATCTATTGCGCAATTGATCTTATGTGTATTTAAAGGCTTATTATGTTTGATTTACCCCAGCTCGATTTAAAAAATAAAGTATCAGCACAAGAATGGCAGCTACGAGTTGATCTAGCAGCCTGTTATAGGTTGGTGGATCATTTTCGTTGGGGCGATTTAATTTACACGCATTTATCGGCGCGGATACCGGGCAGTGATCATTACTTAGTGAACGCCTTTGGTTTAACCTTTGATGAAATCAGCGCTTCTAACTTAGTTAAAGTAGATTTAAGCGGCAATATTATTGACGACACGCCATTTAATATTAATCCAGCTGGCTTTACTATTCATAGCGCAATTCACGAAGTACGCGACGATGCGCATTGTGTGATTCATTTACACACGAAAGAAACCATAGCTGTTGCTACACAAAAAAATGGCTTATTGCCACTAAGTCAGTATTCCATGTTCTCTTTGCCGTCGCTTTCGTATCATGGTTACGAAGGGTTAGCGGTTAACGATGATGAACGAAAACGCTTACAAGATGATTTAGGCAATACTAACCATATGTTGTTAGTTAACCACGGTGGCTTAACAGTGGGGCCAACGGTGGGCGATGCTTTTATGCGCTTTTATGATTTACAGCGCGCCTGTGAAATACAGCTCGCTATTCAAGCCAGTTCGCAGCAGGCTATTAGCGTCCCGCAGCCTATAATCGACAATATTTATAATCAAGCAAATGTAGTGCACAGTGGTAGTACTGGCGGGCAGTTAGCGTGGCCAGCTATGCTGCGCAAAGCGTACCGACTTGATCCTAGTTTTGCAAAATAACCATTTAAAGGTTAATAAGGAATATTCATGAAAGTAAATCGCGTTGAAGTGTTTGATATTCATTGCCCAGATCGTCCTGCTTGGACTCCAGTATTTGTACGTATTCATACTGATGAAGGCATTAGTGGTGTGGGTGAAGCGGGCCTTGCATACGATTTAGGCCACAGCGCTGCTGCCGCTATGATCAAAGAAATGGCCGATGCATTTTTAATTGGCCACGACCCATTTCAAACCGAAAAGCTTTGGTCGCGTATGTTACGTGAAAGCTTTTGGGGTTTAGGTGGTGGGCCTGTTGTATATGCTGCAATGAGTGCGATTGATACTGCTCTGTGGGATATTAAAGGTAAAGCACTGGGTGTACCTGTGTATCAACTACTTGGTGGTAAGGTTAACGATAAATTACGCACTTATGCATCGCAACTACAGTTTGACTGGGATAGCGAGTTTAAAGCATTAGTGCAGCCACAAGAATACGCCGAAGCGGCTTTAAAAGCGGTTGCCGAAGGTTACGATGCAGTAAAAGTAGACCCAATTCAGTACGATAAAGACGGCAATACTTACTACGATCGCACTAATATTATTTCCCGTGCTGAAATGAAGTTGTACCGTGCGCGTATGCAAGCGATTCGTGAAGCGGTAGGCGACGAAGTTGATATTATTTTTGAATGCCATAGCTTACCAGGGGTGACTTCGGCAATTCAATTGGGCGAAATAGCGAAAGAATTCGATTGCATGTTTTTTGAAGAACCCGTTAACTATTTAAACCATTCATTGCATGCCAAAGTGGCTGATAAAGTAGCCGTGCCAATTGCTGGTGGTGAACGCTTGTATAACCGCTGGGGTGTACGCCCATACTTAGAAGATCAAAGTATTAATGTATTGCAACCCGATATTGGTTTATGTGGTGGTTTTACCGAAACGAAAAAAGTGTGTGACTACGCCGATATTTTTGATGTGCGCATTCAAGCGCATGTATGCGGCGGGCCAGTAGCGACTGCAGCTTCACTGCATTTAGAAACAGCCATTCCTAACTTTTTAATTCATGAGCATCATACTTATGCGATTAAAAAATGGAACCGTGAGTTGTGTCTGCAAGATCCTCAACCTAAAAATGGCTTTTTTCAAGTGTCGGAAGAGCCAGGTATTGGTATTGAATTAAACGATGAGATTGTAATGCGCTCGCAGCGTGTAGAAATTAAATAGTTTTAGCATACAGATTAAAAAGCCGCGTAGTGATAGCTCACTACGCGGCTTTTGCTATTTGGCGTTATTGTTATAGCTGATTAATTTTACACTGCACGCCTTTTAACTGCTGCGTTGCTTTGCTATCAAGATGGCGAACAAAGCATTGCTTGCCTTTAATCATTAACTCAAACTGGTCGGGCATATTAAGCTGCTTACCCATAATAGGATTACCCATAGAGTCTTTATGGTTGAGTTTATCGAGCGTCACAGTACTGTTAGTAGTAAATACATCATCGGCTAATTGCACTTGTGAGCTATGCAGTAAGCTGGCAATAGCATTAGCTACTGCTATGCTATTAGGTGTTACTAATAGCGCATGCTGCAGCTTAGGAGTTGGCTCAGCGCTTTGTGCTAAGCAGCCGCTGAGTGCGGTTGTTATAAATGCGATTACTGTAAGTCGGCGTACTTTCATGGTTTATCTCATGTTATCGCTAAGAATAGTATTTTGCTCAAGCAAGGTTTGAATTCGCGTATCTTTTACTTCAGGCGAATCAGTTGTAATAGCAGGTGCAAAACCTTGTTTACTGTTTATGGAGCTTGGCGCAGGGCAACTACCGGTATTTCGATAGTTAAGCGCTGTTTTAAGCAGTGCTTCATTGGCATTACCTAATGGCTGAGAAAAGTCATCGGCAAGCGCACAACCATTTAATAATACGGGTTGAAAAGCGTTATCAATAGTGTTTTTTGGCGCAAAGCCATCAGCATACTCGCCAAAACCTTTATTATTTATACCGCTAAACTGAATGGTAAAATAGGTGGTTGCGCAGTTATCGGTAGGATAAAAGCCATAAGGCTTGCCACAGGTACCAGAGCCTATCTGGATCACTTCAATGTCGGCGCCGCGCAGACCATTAATAATGGCTTCGCTTGCTGAACAGGTGCTGCTAGTCGTGAGAACAAATACGCGGTTTAGGTTTAATGTTGGCAGTGCGCTACCGGGCACAGTTGCAGGGTTATCAGCAAATCCCACAAACTGATTAGTAAACGGCATTGGGCTAAGTGTTTGCCCAGTTACCGGGTTGGTATTTGGATTTTTATCGTTAAAAACAGTACGCTCAAACACTTTTCCTTGGGTGTTCGCGCGGCCCGCAATCATATAGGCTACTTGGCTGGCCATTTGTAAAAAGCCGCCGCCGTTATAGCGTACGTCAATCACTAAGTCTTTAATGTTACTTGCTGCAAATTGGTTAAATGCATTGTAGAGCTGATCTTCAGCAATCGCATTATGGCTATTAAACTGAAAATAACCCACATCGCCATCGGCTAAGTCGGTACGCACATTGACTACCGGTTGCGAGGTAATATTTTGCGAGGTGAGTGTTACGGTACGGTTTTGGTTAGTATTTATGTCTTTAAATACAAACTCGGTCGTTTTACCTGTTTGCTCAGGAAACAAACTTGCACTAATAAGAGCAACTTCACTGCTGGAAGTCGTATTTACAAAATCAATGCCATCTACTGCAACAAGTTCAAAGCCACGAGCAAGGTTTTGATTACTCGCAGGTGTATTTGGCTCGGTATAGCTAATAACGGCTTGGCGTGGCGCGCTGCGAGCAAGTATTTTTATATTAAAGCCATAGCCATAGGTTACCCCTGATTGACTTTGGCGCTGCCACTCATCGGTAGGTAAGTTAAAGTGGTAGTTATCTTTTTTAGCGCCCGAATCGGTCAGTTCATTGGTTTTTAAGGTGTTAAAATAAGCAACTACGCCGCTTGTAAGCGCTGGATCGGTATCTATTATCTCATCGTACCAAAGGTAGGTTTCGTTACTCCACGAACGCAGCCAGTTTTTTTCATTACTTGCTTGGCATTGTCCTTTAAATTGGCTGGCACTGGCAAATACCCCTGCGCTCCAGCTATTGGTATTGCTATTAGGAGTAAGGCCCTCGCTATCGCTACCGCCACCACACCCAGATAAAACGCTAAGCAGTGCTAAGGAAGCGAGTGTTGTTGTTTTTTTGTCACGAATTTTAGAGTGCATATAAGAAGCTCTATTTTTAAACGATTAATTTAAATATAGCGGCTTTTATTTAGAGTTGATAGCAGTGTTTAGCGTTTTTATAGCTTAATTGCTGCCAAAGCGCTTGGTTACTACATAAGTTAAAGTGTGCCTGCCATAAGTCGTTATATTGGGTATTAATTTGGCAAACGGGGAAGTTACTCGCAAACATTATTCTTTGCTCGCCAAAGTGTTGCAAAATAATATTAAAGCACTGTGCTTGCTGCCCGCTATTGAGCTTAAGTAACTCAAATCCCGAAAACTTAATTGCAATGTTATGGTACTTGGCGAGTAATTTAATGCCTTGCTGCCACGCTGGCATATTGTGGGGTAAACCTGCGTGATTAAGTATAATTTGTAACTGTGGAAACTGTTTGGCGTATTGAGCAATTTGCTTAACTATAATATGGTTTTCAAGCTCAAACTGGGCTTCAAAATGTAATTTTAACTGCTGTAACGTTTCAAAGTTATTGTAGCAATTACTGCTGAGCAAACGTTTGGCGTCATCACCTTGGGTAATATCTCTAATGCCCGCTAAGCTTGGATGGGAAAGGTTACTGAGCGCATGGCTAAATAGCTGATTGCTTTGATCAATCTGGGCAAAACTAACGGCTTTGTAAGTAATGCCAGCCAAGTGCTTGGTGAGCCAGTTAAGCTCGTTTATAGGTGCGCTGTTATCAAACCCCGCCTCAATATGCACTAAGCCTGCAAGTTTAAAGTCGCAATCTTGCATTAATTGCGCAGCACTGATCGGCTGCTTTATTTTGTCTAAGTTAGGCCATGGCGGCGGGTTAGCGCCTTGTAACCAAGTATATTGCCCCTCAAGTAGATTAAAAAAATGCACATGGGGGTCAATAATAGCACTACTCATTGCGCTGTATAACCACCGTCAATACTTTGCAAGCTACCGGTGATAAAGCTTGCATCATTGCTGACTAAAAAATTCACTAAAGCGGCTACTTCATCAGCTTGGCCTAAACGGTTAAGTGGCTGCAATGCCGCCTCTTCGGCTACTGTTTGTGCTTTATTGGCACCACTGTTTTTACAGTAAGCGTCTATGGCGTTATGAAATAACGGTGTTTCTATAGTGCCAGGGCACACGGCATTAGCCCTAATATTAAAACTCGCGTAATCAAGCGCGGTGGTTTTTGCCATAGAAGCAAGGGCGTGTTTAGTCAGGTTATAAGCAAATGAATTTTTTTTACCTATAATTGCCTGATCTGAGGCTATAAGCACAATAGCGCCGTTGTTTTGGGTTTTCATTATTGGTAATACACTTTGCACTGCCGCATACGCGCCTTTTACATTAAGCGCAAATAGTGCATCGAGAGTTTGCTCATCGGTACTCTCTATGTTGGCGCTTAAATGTTTTCCTGCATTAGAAACAAGTACATCAATGCGCTGCGTTTGCTCAACTATGGCATTAATACAACGACGTAGAACAGTGACATCGCTTACATCACAATGATGAAACTCACCAAAGTTACTTGGTGTTATATCAAGGTTATGTACTTCATAGCCGCTTGCTAGTAAGCGCTGTACTACCGCTAAACCAATACCTTTGGTGCCGCCGGTAACAATAGCCACTTTTGACATACTTGCTCCTTTATTTGTTATTACTTTTTAATTAGTGAGAGTGACCACATCCGCCTGCTGCATGCACATGGCCGTGCGATACTTCTTCGCTGGTGGCTTCACGTACCGACACTACTTCAACATCAAAAGTCAGTGTTTTACCTGCAAATGGATGATTTAAATCACAATCGGCATTAAAGCGGCCTACTTTAATAATAGTTACCTGATGACGACCTTGATCCGAGCTTACCATTGCGGTCATGCCTGGTTTCCATACTTTAACTTTGCTTTGTGTTTGTAAATGCTTTAACGGAATGCGTTGTACTAAGTTATCAACACGTTCGCCGTATGACTCGCTTGGCGCTAATGTAACGCTAAACTTTTCGCCAGCGGCTTTGCCTTCCAGCGCATTTTCTAAACCAGGAAGCATGCCTTCGCTGCCATGAATATAAGTAAGAGGCGCTTCGTTAGTGCTGGTTTCTATTTGCTCACCGGCTTCGCTAAGGGTGTAATGAAATTCAACGGCTGAATTTTTACTAATTTGCATGCTTATCTCTTTAAATTTTGACTGTATTAGTTAGAGCGTAATTTTACGCGAAATATGTTTTTTTAGAAACTTAACGTGGCTGATTTAATGTTTTTTGTAGATCTAACAATAAATCTTTTTTAATTGTTGTTACTTGAGGCTTTTCGGCTTGAGGAATAAATAACACTAATTGAATACCTGGTTTGAGCATACTCGACGCCGACAGTTTATTCCATTTAGCTAGGTCACTATGCGGCACATTGTAAAGCTGACTAATGCTCCACAAGGTATCGCCTGGTTGCACTTCATAGTCTATTTCGAGTGTTGCAATTACCACTTCTTGATGCTCAAGGTAGGGGCTAATTTTATAATCAATAGTCAATGATTCCGGAAGTGTTTTGGGCTGGCCAACAAGTAATTTTTCACCAATGCCAATTAAGTTGTTTTGTTTATTATTAAGTTGCTTTAAGGTACTTAAAGGCATGCCAAAGCGCCTAGCAATACTGTAAAGCGTATCGTTTTGTTTAACTATGTACTCTCCAGCAAAGTTAGTTTTAAAAAACGAGCTGTTTAATAGTGCCTGTTGCTCAATTGGCAGTAATAACGTATGCGGACCATTGGGTGAACTTTGATTTTTTAAATACCCTTGATTAAGTGCATGTAGCTGCTTAGAGCCTACTCCAGAGAGCTTGGCAATGATTGAAAAATCAAATTGTTGGCCTACATTCATATGGGTGGTCAATGCTTTGTAAGCGAGCTTTGGGCGTTTAAAACCTTGTTGCGGGTGTTTAACTAAGTAGCTTAGTGCCAGTAACTTGGGTACATAATCGGCGGTTTCTTGAGGTAATTTTAGCGACCAGTAATCAGTGCTTTTACCGTGCTTTTTATTTTGTTTAATCGCGCGTTTAACTCGCCCTTCACCGCTATTATAAGCGGCGAGAGCGTGCAGCCAATTGCCATCAAAGCGTTTATATAAGTAACTTAAATACGCCAGTGCTGCGTCGGTGGCGGCAAGTACATCTTGGCGGCCGTCATACCATTGATCTGACTTAACCCCAAAATGATGTGCAGTTGCTCCTACCAGTTGCCATACGCCAACGGCTTGCTGCGATGAGTGTGCAGTGGGTCTAAATCCGCTCTCTACAAAAGGCAGCAGTGCTAACTCTATTGGTAGTTGCTGTTGTTCTACCTTTTTTACAATATGGTATAAATACGGAGCGGCTCGTTTGCTCATAACTTGCAGGTAATCGGGTTGCTGCAAATACCAATTAATACGCTTTTTCAGCGCTTTATTTTGTTCAATAGGAAAATGCAGATTATTAGCGATATGCTGCCATAAGTCAGTTGTTTTGGCCGGTGGCTTTATTATTTTATTTTTTGTATTTTTAGGCGGCGTTATGCGTAAGTTAGTTTTTGTGCTTTGCGGTGTTTTTAATTCACTAGGGGCGCTGTAACTTGGCTTAAAGTGAGTAAATATTTGCGGTGCTTCTATAGGCTCTGGCTTGGTGGTTTCACAGCCAAATAAAAAAACACCTAAACAAGCTAAAACCAAACTGCGCATAACATTCACTTCTATTAAAATCCTTTTACTATTTTAACACAGTCCGTTGTGTTGAGTTATTTTGCGTTTATCGCGCGAATTAATCCTGCTTGTAAAAATAAATTACTCGACTTGGCATTAAGCGACTCTTGCATGTAGGGTTTAATCGCGACATCAGGAAATGACAGCATTAACTGCTCTATTGTTTGCCCACTATTATTAGCTACATGCTCTGTAATGGCGGTTAAAAATGCGTGCGACTGCTGCAGTTGAGACTTATTAGTTAGTTCACCATGACCAGGAATTATAGTTTTTAGCACTGAGTCATTAATATATTGTTGTAGCAGTGCGCGCCAGCTGCTTAGCTCGCCGTGGCCAGGGTAGGGAAGCCAGTCAACAATATCTCCACCAATCAAAGTGCTGCCACTGTTAGTTGTAATGGTTAAATCGCCATTGGTATGTGCTTGGTGGGCGTTTAAAGTAATTTCAAAATTGCCTAAGTCTAATGTTTTATTGGTGTTTATGCTTATTTCAGGTGCATTGAGTTGATATTTTTGCCAGCGGAATAGGCGCTGTTTAGCGCGTTCTAACTTTGTGCGCCACTGGGCTTGCTCATTTTCGGGGAGTGTTGCTAAGCGTTGGTAGCTAAGCTCAATGCTTTTTTCGAATCCCTCTAGCTTATCGTTAAATGCTTGCTGATAAAGGGCAAAGTCAGTTTTTACTTGCTGATGGGTAATTAATTGCGCATCGGGGTAAAAGTGCTGCATTACAGCCATCCCCAGCAAATGATCGTCATGAAAATGAGTGGCCACTAAGTAACACAAAGGTGTTGTTAAGTGCTTTTTTAAATCGCTAGCAAGTTGTTCTACTGCAGCAAAGTTGCCGCTGGTATCTACTAACAGTGCGCATTTACTACCTTCAATTAATACTTGGTTTGAGTCGTAAAAACGTAGTTTATGCTGTTGTTTTAAAAATTGAATATTGGGACTTATTTTCTCCCACGTAACATCGGCGTTAGCATTGGCTGCAAAATAAAAAGAGTTAAGCAGTAGTAGGTACTTACTTAATTTAAATAAACGCAGGGCTGACTTCATATAACGCTCTCTATTATGGTTTAAAAGCTGCGTAATAAATAAAAGCGCTCTAGGCGCTTTTATTTATTATGTTTAGAGTCATTTGATAAGTGCTGACTCAACTTATCAATGAGTTGATCTTGGTGTTGCAGATCAACGGCTTTTATAGTCTTTGCTTCTAGCAATTCGTGGCTTAAATTTAAGGCTGCCATAAGTAGGGCATTTTGCTCATTTTTAACAGTAGAGCGTTGTTTCATTTGCTCAACTAAATCATTGAGATTTTTAGCTGCCGCTTTAAGTGCCTCTTCTTGCCCAGGTGGGCAAGCAAATTGCTGCTCTTTACCAAGCAATTCAACAGTGACTCGCTGGTTTTGCAGCTCAGACATTAGCTAGCCTGTTGTGCGCTTTGTAACTTATCAAGCAGGCCAGTTAAAGTAGTGCTGGCATCTTTTTGCTTTTCTTCGTTTTCAAGGGCTTCTAATTGCAAAAGCTCGTTGTCGTCAGCGAGTTTACTATTTTGTTCTTTTAAATTAGAAACATCAGCTTGTAATTGATTATTACGCTGAATTAATTGGTCGATCAGTTGTTCGAGTTGTTGAAGAGTGTTGTTATTCATAAAGGCGCTCATATAACTGTAATTAAGGTAATGCAAATGTAAAGCAAAGTTTGTTTATTTACCAGCATTTACGCTGGTTTTAGCTGATTTTTATTCTCTGTTAAGGGATAATTCAGTGTATTGGCTTTTTCATTCAGAAATGGTTCATTTTAATGGCCGCTTATCAGGGGATAGGTTGTCAAAGTACAGTGCTTATGGTTCACTGTTTTTATTAAATAGCGTATGGCGAAAATAAATAATGCTTAGTTACAGACACTCATTTCATGCCGGAAACCCTGCCGATGTACTTAAACATTTAGTGTTAGCACAAGTGTTAGGTTACCAAACTTTAAAAGATAAGCCACTGGATTATATAGACACTCATTCGGGTGCGGGCTTTTTCGAATTAGCAGCGGCCGATGCACAAAAAACACAAGAGTATCAAGACGGCATTGAAAAACTGTGGCAACACACTAGTAAACACTCAGCTTTAAACGACTATATTGCACTGATCAAATCGTTTAACCAAACAGCCAATTTAGAGTTTTATCCGGGTTCGCCAAAAATTGCGGAACACTTTTTACGCCGCCAAGATAAAGGCTGGTTTTTTGAGCTGCACCCACGTGATTTGTTATTACTAGAGGAGAACATGCAAGGGAAGCGTTCGATTCGAGTACGTGGCGAAAATGGTTTTGCTGGTTTGGTTGGCTTATTACCCCCTGCATCGCGTAGAGCCTGCGTGTTAATAGACCCACCTTATGAAGTCAAAGACGATTACGACACTGTTATTACTACGTTGATGCAAGCGTACCAGCGCTTTGCTACCGGCACATACATGATTTGGTATCCTGTTGTTGACCGCAGCCGCATTGACAACATGGAGCAAGACCTAATTGACTCTGGCATGCGTAATATTCAATTATTTGAGCTAGCTACCAAAGCCGATACCGACGTGCATGGCATGACTGCCTCGGGGATGATAGTAATTAATCCACCGTGGAAATTAAAACAGGTTATGGATGAGGTGTTGCCAGAGCTGGTGAGTATATTGAGTGAATCAAGTGGTTTTTATCGCAGCGAGCAGTTAGTCGCAGAGTAACCCACATAGCAAAATGCCCAGTTAAACTGGGCATTTTAATTATTACTGCAGTTATTTTAGTTAAAGTAAACGGCTTTAAAGGTAGCTAGTTGCTCACCTTTTTCATCTTTTAAGCTCAACGATTCGCCATTAACTTGCCACTGCGCAGCTTTACTTAGCATGCTAGACATTGCAGCCTCTTGATCCATGTTTTCATGACACATTTTTTGCGTTGCCGCTATGTGATCAAAAGTCACCGTTTGCTCATTAACTTCATAACCACCGTTAAAGTTATTGCAGCCTAAAAACCCATGCACTTTGCCATCATTACTAAATTGAATGAAAGGTTCTTTTGTTGTAACCGTAACATTATCGCCAGCTAAAGTGATTGCTTTCCAATATGTATTTGCTAAATCAACATCTGGTTTTTGATCTACTTTTGTAACCACAATTTTGTACGGGCTGGTTTGTGCATCTGCTGCGAATGGGTTGTTATTGCTTGTGCTGGTGTAGAGTAGCTCACCATTATTTTCAATACGTGCACTAACGCTGTAGCTAAGTGCTTTATTAATTTTGTTAGTGTCGTAGGCAAGCTCTACTGTATAAGGAGGACCACCATTTAAATCAATAACCTGCTGGCTAATAACGGTTGCTTTAATATCCATTTTAGATACATCGGCAAGTGTTACTGTTAGCTGTGAATTAGGCGCCAACATGCTGCGATCAAGGTAACTAACTTCAGTTGTTAGCGTTGCTGTTGACTCTGCCTGTGTTGCCTGTGCAGTGTTCTTAGCATCATCACATCCAGATAATACCAATGCGCCACTGGCTAAGAAGCTGATCCCTGCTACCGATTTTAAAATTGAACTTGGCTTACGTTTAAACATCGTTGTTCCTTTAATACTAAATTAGATGATTTTAAATGATGATAGTGCTTAGTTACTTAATCAAGGCTTAATTGAGGAGTAAAAGTTTGGCTTAGTGATTGTTACAACGCGTAAAAAAGGGCGCTTATGCGCCCTAAATAAATATTTTTACTTTTTAACAAACTTGGTCAGAATTACAATACGTTGACCATCAACACGCCCTTCTATATGTTCAGGATTGCTGGTTAAGCCAATATTACGTACCGCAGTACCGCGCTTAGCGGTTAGGCTGCTGCCTTTTACATCTAAATCTTTAATTAGCGTTACGGTATCACCGGCTTTAAGTACTACGCCATTGCTATCAAGATGTTTTAAGTCGTCATCTTCAGCAAGTACTTGTTGAGCCCATGCTAATGTATCTTCTTCTAGATAAATCATGTCTAGGGCGTCTTGTGCCCAGCCATTGTCGGCAGCTAAGCGGCTCAACATACGATAAGCCACTACCTGAACTGCAGGAGTTTGGCTCCACATGCTGTCGTTTAAACAATGCCAATGGGTAGGGGTTAGCTCAGCGGTGTCTTCAATTTGATCTTTACATACTTGGCAAGTGTAAATGCATTTATCTGAGTGGGCTTCTTTAACTGGCGGAACTTCGTACACAGATAAAGTATCTGTTGCTGCACATAATTCACATTGGTTATTACTACGTTCTACTAAGGCTTGTTCAATGCTCATATAGGAGGCTCTTATGCTGTTTTTACAAAAATATTATGTGGTTATTATACCTCCATCTGGGCTCTTTGTGTACATTTGCACTAAGGATTAGCGCATATCCATATAAAAAGTATGGTTATATCTTGTTTGTAACTGCAAATTACAATAATTAAATACAGCAAACTCGGTTTAGCATTGAGCAAGACGCAGCGTTTAAGTTTGCGTATGATAAGCGCATGATGGTTTATTTTTTTGATATGTTATGCGCTTACTTCTCCCTATAGTTAGTATTTTAATTGCTTTAGCTTTATTGGTTCCCGGTGTTACCCAGCCTGTATTATCCCTAGAGGGGAAAATAGATAAGTCTAAATTAGCGCAAACAGGTATTGAGATGATTGCCGATGAAGGCGACCGCAACACTCGAAACATGCTGATGATGGCATCAAGCATGTTTGGGTTAGATAAGCTTGAAGGTGAGATAAGTGCTTATCAAAAAACACGCAGCATTTGGGGAACGGTTAACGAACTGGCTCATAATAAAAATTATTTAGTAGCGGTGTTGGTGGCTTTTTTCTCAATTGTAATACCGACTATTAAGTTACTAATGCAATTAGTCTTTTGCTTATTGCCAGCGAGTAAGTTTAAGCAAAATCTGGGAGTAACTATTTGCGCTTTGAGTAAGTGGAGTATGGTAGATGTGTTTGTTATTGCACTTATTGTTACTTACCTTGCAGGCAATGCCGAGGGTGAAACCGGTGGGCTAATTAAAATGCACGCCGAACTGGGGAATGGCTTTTGGTATTTTACCGGTTATTGCTTATTTGCCATTGCCGCGAGTAGTTTTATTAAAACCGATGCAAAAAATATATAAAGATTTGTATTAACTATTCAGTTATCATAAACTTCGCTAGAACCTAGAACCTAGAACCTAGAACCTAGAACCTAGAACCTAGAACCTAGAACCTAGAACCTAGAACCTAGAACCTCAATAAGGCAACTTTTTGCAACGCATTTACTCTAGTTTACTGATCATCGCTATGTTACTCACGCTTGTGGGTCAGGCTGTTGCGTCTGTTGCTATGCTATGTGAAATGCCGCACATGGGCCAAACACAGCATGCTGCAACTAATGTTGCAACTGAAAAAGTACATCAGCAAATGTCAGTCAGTATGATGAATATGGACTGTTGCGATGATGCAGCAACCGAACAAGAATGTAATTGCCCAATTAATGCTTGTTCAGCGTATTCAATGTTGAGTGTTGATGGTTTATTTAGCACCCCACTGATTATTTCTGAAAAAATACAGCTCTATCCCTCACAAAACCAACACCATTTAGTCAGCTCGCTATACCGCCCCCCTATGTCTGCTTAATTGCAGGATAGGTGTACCTAAAATTAGGTCAAGTCGTTTAATTCACCTTTTCTGCCTCTAAATTAATCTTTTAATTTTAGTGGAGTAAGTGATGAATCACTTTGCAGTATTTAAAGTCAGTTTTTTAGCGCTAATGCTAGGAACTGCAATCTCAGCACACAGCAATGAACTTAGCCTAGATGAGGCGCTTTCGTATGCGCTAAACCATGAGCCTTGGCTAAAGGCAAGCCAGTACCAACAAGCCTCAGAGCAAGCACAAAGTATAGCCGCAGGTAGTTTGCCTGATCCGGTATTAACTTTGGGTTTAATGGGCGTGCCAACCGATGGTTTTGCTTTAGATCAAGAAGGTATGACGCAGCTAAGTATTGGTGTAAGCCAAATGTTTAGTCGTGGCGACAGCCTAGCATTAAAACAGCAAGCCTTAGCACAATCTGCGCAGCAACATCCTTGGTTGCGAGCCGATCGCCTTGCACAAGTAAAAACAATTGTTATTGAATCATGGCTTAATGCGTACAGAGCTCAGCGCAGCATTGCGCTTATCGAACAAGATAAAGCCTTATTTTCGCAACTGATTGATATAACCGAATCAAGTTATGCCAGCTCGCTAGGCAAAACTCGTCAGCAAGATATTATTCGCGCTCAGTTAGAGCTCACTCGCCTAGAAGATAAATTAGTAATGCTAGCGCAGCAACTTGAAAGTGCTAAAAAACGGCTGTCGCAATGGTTGCCAATGAGCATGCTAACTCAACCAGTAAGTACTAAAAACACAGCTATTGAGCCGTTAATTAGTTTTACCACGCTGGAATTTGAGGCGCTAATGTCGTTACTTATGGCGCATCCCGCGATTGTTGCTATTGATCAAACAGTAACAGCTAAGCAAACAGAAATAGCGCTCGCAAAGCAAAGTTATAAGCCGCAGTTTGGAGTAAATATGGGCTATAGCCATCGAGGTGATACGCCTATGGGAGACTCACGAGCCGATTTACTCTCTGTTGGGGTAAGTATTGATTTGCCGTTATTTACTAGTAACCGCCAAGATCAGCAAGTTAACGCTGCAATAGCGACAGCTGAAGCAGTTAAAACTCAAAAGTTAATAGCGCTACAAAAGTTAAAAGGGATGTATTTCAAAGAGTTTAGCCAATTAATGCAGCTACAAAAACGCGATACGCTTTATCAAACTAAGTTATTACCGCAAATGGCAGAGCAAGCCCAAGCCACACTCAATGCATACACGCGGGACGACGGTGATTTTTCAGAAGTTATGCGTGCTCGTATTAGTGAGCTTAATGCCAAAATTGACGGCTTAAATATTCAAATAGACCAACAAATTATTATTGCTCGTCTAAATTATTATGCCAGTAGCCAAGACGCTGCTGTGATGCTTGAGCAATTAGGAGAGCAAAATCGTGAATACTAATTTAAAACTATTAATAGCTGCTGTAGTGGGTGGTGGAGTAACGGCATTAGTGTTATCGCTTATGCCCGCGAGCAATACTGATATTAAAGCAAGCACAGAAAAACAACCACTGTACTGGGTAGCACCCATGGATAGTAATTATCGACGTGATGAACCCGGGCTTTCGCCAATGGGCATGGATTTAGTGCCTGTTTACGATGAAGCACCAGGCAGTAGTAGCAATTTAGATGGCCCAGGTGCTGTGACTATTTCGCCAGCGGTGGTTAATAATCTCGGGGTAAGAATCGCCAAAGTACAGTACAAAGCGTTACAAAATGAAGTTAAAACGGTTGGCTATGTGCAATATAATCAAGATCAACTTATTCATATTCACCCTCGTGTAGAGGGTTGGTTAGAAACGCTTTATATCAAAGCAGCCGGTGACAGTGTTGAGCAAGGTGAGCCACTTTATACCTTGTACTCACCGCAATTAGTGAATGCCCAAGAAGAGTTTCTATTAGCGCTCAATCGTAACAACCAGGTGCTTATTCGCGCAGCTAAAGCACGCTTAAAGTCACTTAATATATCGGATGATTTTGTAGAGCGGCTGCAAAAAAGTAAACAAGTAATGCAAAACATTACCTTTTATGCCATTCAAAGTGGCGTAGTTGAAGAGCTAAATGTGCGCGAAGGTTTTTATGTTAACCCCGGCACCACTATGATGAGTATTGGTAAGCTTGATGAGGTATGGGTTGAAGCGCAAGTGTTTGAGCGCCAAGCTGAGCTAATTAAGATTGGCCAGCCAGTAAGCATGACGCTTGATTATTTAAGTGGTCAAAGCTGGCAGGGTAAAGTGGATTATATTTACCCAACACTCGATGCTAAAAACCGGACCTTACGAGTGCGCCTGCGCTTTAATAACGAAGGCCATAAACTTAAGCCTAATATGTTTGCCCAAGTAAATATTCATACTCAAGCCAATAAAGCGCAATTAGTAGTCCCTAAAGAAGCGGTGATCCGCACCGGTAACCAAAACCGTGTAGTGGTTGCCTTGGGCGAGGGGCGCTTTAAATCTGTGGCTGTAGAAATGGGCAGAAGTGACAGTAAAAACACCGCAATATTATCAGGAATAATGGCAGATGATGACGTGGTGGTTTCGGCGCAATTTTTATTAGATTCAGAATCAAGTAAAAGCTCAGACTTTAAACGCATGCAAGCCCCTCAAGCTGTTAGCTCTGTATGGAGCGAGGGCATTGTTAATAGCATTATGGCGGAACATCGTATGGTTAATATTAGCCATGAGCCGATAGCTGAACTTGATTGGCCTAGTATGACAATGGACTTTACGGTTGCTGATGATGTTGACTTTACTGCTTTTGAAAATGGCCAAACATTACATTTTGAGCTGACTAAGCAAGCTGATGGCAGTTATGTATTAACGGCTATTCATATAATGAAAAGCACAGTAACAAATAGCGAAAAAAATACAGCAACTGTTTTGGGCACAATTAACAGTATTGATAAAGCACAGCGCATAGCAAATATTAGCCGTGGTGCAATAGAAAAATGGGGACGCGAACCTGCAAGGCTCGATTTTACCTTTGCAGATGATATAGATTTAACCGCACTTGCAGCGCAGCAACAAATAAACTTTACCTTTAGTTTGCAGCAAGGGGAGTTTGTGATTAGCCACATAAATGGTGAGCACTCTACAAGCGCATCAGGTAATCACACTATGCAATTGCATAACGCGCATTAGGAGGCAATATGATAGCTGCAATTATACGTTGGTCCGTTCTTAATCGCTTTTTTGTGTTGTTACTGACCGTTATTTTAATTGGCGGGGGCTTATTTGCTGTTAAAAATACCCCAGTTGATGCCTTGCCCGACTTATCAGATGTGCAAGTAATTATTAAAACCTCGTATCCGGGGCAAGCGCCGCAAGTAGTGCAAGATCAGGTTACTTTTCCACTTACCACTGCAATGTTATCGGTGCCAGGAGCGCAAACAGTAAGGGGCTTTTCATTTTTTGGAGACTCTTACGTATATGTAATATTTGATGAAAAAACCGATTTGTACTGGGCACGTAGCCGAGTACAAGAATATTTAAGCCAAGTAGCCAGCCGCTTGCCAGCTACAGCCAGTGCAGAGCTTGGCCCCGATGCCACCGGTGTTGGTTGGGTATACTTATATGCATTAGTAGATAAAACTAATCAGCACGATATTAGCCAATTACGCAGCTTACAAGATTGGTTTTTAAAATTTGAATTGCAAACCGTACCTGGCGTATCTGAGGTTGCCTCAGTAGGGGGCATGGTTAAACAGTACCAAGTGACGGTTGACCCCGATAAGTTACGAGCTTATGGCATTCCACTGAGCTTAATTCAAACTGCCATTGCCCAAGGTAATCAAGAAATGGGCGCATCGGTAGTCGAAATGGCCGAGGCTGAATACATGGTTACTAGCACCGGCTATATTAAAAGTGTCGCCGATTTAGAAGCCATTCCTTTAGGTGTTAATACTAATGCCACACCACTGCAATTGCGTGATGTGGCCGATATTCGTTTAGGGCCGCAAATGCGCCGTGGTATTGTAGAGCTTAATGGTGAAGGCGAAGTGGCTGGTGGCGTAGTGGTAATGCGCTACGGTGAAAACGCGCAAAAAACCATTGAGCTGGTAAAAGCAAAGCTCGAATCATTAAAAAATGGCCTGCCCGAAGGGGTTGAAATTGTACCGGTTTATGACAGGTCAAATTTGATTAATAATGCGGTTGATAACTTAACCAATAAACTACTCGAAGAGCTGGTTGTGGTTGCTTTGGTTTGCATTGTATTTTTGTTTCATGTGCGCTCATCTTTAGTAGCGATTATTACTCTACCACTGGGTATTTTAACAGCATTTTTAATTATGTACTGGCAAGGTATTAATGCCAATATTATGTCGCTTGGCGGTATTGCCATTGCAATTGGCGCCATGACCGATGGCGCCATAGTGATGATTGAAAATATGCACAAACATATGGAAAAAACCCCACTAACCGATGAAAACCGCTGGCAAGTGGTGATCGATTCGGCCAGTGAAGTCGGCCCCGCATTATTTTTTAGCTTAATGATAATTACGGTAAGTTTTATGCCGGTATTTATTTTAGAGGCGCAAGAAGGGCGCATGTTTGCCCCGCTGGCGTACACTAAAACTTATGCTATGGCCGCCTCTGCTGGGCTTGCAATTACTTTAGTACCGGTGCTTATGGGTTACTTTATTCGCGGCAAAGTAATTTCAGAGCAAAAAAATCCGGTTAACCGTATGCTGGTAAATGCTTATAAACCATTACTAAATGCAGTACTTAAGTTTCCTAAAGCAACCTTGGTATTAGCTATGCTGGTTGCAGTGATTGGCTTTTATCCTGTAAATAAAATAGGGAGCGAATTTATTCCACCCCTTGATGAGGGCGATTTAATGTATATGCCAACTACTTATCCAGGCATTTCGATTGGTAAAGCGCGGGAGCTGTTACAGCAAACCGATAAATTAATTGCCACTGTGCCAGAGGTACAAACTGTATTTGGTAAAGTAGGGCGAGCAGAAACCGCCACAGATCCAGCGCCGCTTACCATGATAGAAACCTTTATTCAGCTCAAGCCTAAAGATCAATGGCGCGAAGGTATGACCCTAGATAAACTCAAAAAAGAGCTAGATAGTTTAGTGAAGTTTCCTGGGGTAACTAACGCATGGGTTATGCCAATAAAAACCCGTATTGATATGTTAGCAACCGGCATTAAAACCCCGGTGGGGATTAAAGTTGCTGGCCCTAAATTGAGTGAAATTCAAAAAATAGGTCAACAAATTGAAAGCATTTTAAAAGATGTACCGGGTACGGCATCCGTTTATTCTGAGCGAGTTGCTGGTGGGCGTTATATTAAGGTAGATATAAACCGTGAAAAAGCGGCGCGCTATAGTTTAAATATTGCCGATATACAGCAAGTTGTAGCTACTGCTATTGGCGGCACAAATGTCACCCAAACCGTAGAAGGGCAAGAGCGCTATCCGGTAAATTTACGATACCCGCAAGGTTACCGCGATTCACCTGAGGAGCTAATGTTACTTCCTATTGTAACTCCAGCCGGGCAGCGTATAGCTTTAGCAGATGTTGCTAAAGTATTAATTGAAGATGGCCCAGCCGGAATAAAAAGTGAAAATGCCCGCTTAAATGGTTGGAGCTTTATTGATATAGAAAATATTGATATTGGTACATATGTAGAAAACGCCCAGCAAATTTTGCATGAGCAATTGATACTACCAGCAGGATATTCAATTACCTGGGCTGGGCAATATGAATATATGCAGCGTGCTAAAGATAAGCTTGCTTACGTATTACCACTAACGTTAGCCATTATTGTAGTGCTGCTGTATCTGAACTTTAGAAGCTTTGCGGAGGTATTGATTATTATCGTTACTTTACCGTTGGCGATGATTGGCGGAATATGGCTAATGTACCTAGAAGGCTTTAACTTTTCGGTGGCTGTTGGGGTGGGCTTTATTGCACTTGCAGGGGTGGCCGTAGAAATTGGGGTGATCATGCTGGTGTATTTAAATCAGGCCTACCAAGAAAAAATTACCCAAGCACAACAAACTGGTGTGCCGCTTAATTATGAGCAGCTTAAGCAAGCAATAACAGAGGGCGCAGGGCTAAGAGTACGCCCCGTAATGATGACAGTAGCTACTATAGTGATAGGTTTATTACCGGTACTTTATGGCACTGGCACGGGCAGTGAAATAATGAGCCGCATAGCAGCGCCTATGGTAGGGGGTATGTTTAGTGCGGTTGTTTTAACCTTATTAGTAATACCGGCAACGTATTTATTGTGGCGCAAACGCGACCTATAATATTTACATTGGTTATGTAACTTATACTGAAAAACAGTATTAAGTTACATAGCCTGCAACTTTGCTATTGATATTGCTCACTTTTTTATATGGCACGATTTACGCATTACTATGTTTACTCAGCTTAAGTAAGGAATGCAGATGCAAGTTAAAACAATTCAACAAATGTATGACTGGACTATTTTGTTTCATACACAAATGGCGGCCAACTTTTTTAGTGTGCGGGAACTATTAGGTGAGCATAATACTCAATTAGTTGATTACTGTACTAAATACGAAAAAAAACTCGCTGAAGATTTAATTGGCTTTAAAGCAATCACCACCATAAATACGTTAGATACCTACTGCTATGAGTATTTTGCAGAAAATCCAGAGCTACTGAATTTTACTGATTTAGATCGAAGTACCCAATTAGATGAGCAAGCTATTCAGGGCTATTTGTCTGATCAGCATCAAAAAGTAATAAATGCTTATGAGTACTTAGAGGGAAAAACACAAACTGCAGACGGCAAAGAAAAACTCGGACAAATACTGCAGCTTGAGTACCAAGGATTAAAACAAATGGTACAAAGCATAAACCGACATATAGATATGTAACCTGATCTCCGGATAATAAACTTATCTTAAGCAGCTATTTTCAGCGCTAACTGCGTTGAATTTTCTTGCAATAGGCCAGCTATTGACGCGTAAACTCGCCTTATTTTCACTGAAAATCTCTAGCTAGAGAAAATACAGTTAAATATAACTATGATTCAATACGTTAGTAAATCTCTTAACCAGAGTTCAGGTTATGTAAATTTATATACAGTTAAAACTAATAAAAATAACGGCGCTACACTATGGTGTGTAGCGCCGTTATTTTGTTAAACCTTTTCTACATCAACAATTAAGTCGCTTGTTATCGACTCTAATGCATTAATTACTTCTTCTTTATTCAACCCATTAGGTAGTGTTACTGTAGCAACAGCACTAAAAATAGGCACGCCCCAATTAGGTGCGCTTTGTTGCCTTGAGTTTAAGTGAGTAATATTGGCTCCTTTATGACGAATTACACTTGCAAGCTCTTGCACAATACCCGGGCGATCGTTACCGGTAATAACAAAGTTAAGTTGCTCACGTGTGGCGGGTTCTATTTCTGTATTGCCTGTTTCAATACGTACATCAAGTTTAGGCAGAGCATTGAGCGCATTTTGCAGTGCCTGAAAATGCTCTTCGCTAACTTCAATCTGAATAATTCCTGCAAAGTGACCGAGCAAATGGCTCAAGTTGCTGCTTAGCCAGTTGCCATGATTTTCTAAAATAACGGATGAAATGCTCTCTACTAAACCAGGACGATCTTGTCCTAAAATGGTTATAACCAACTGCTTCATAAATAGTTCTCTTCTTTAAAGCCCAAATAAGGTAATGCATAGGCATTAAGTGTTGTTTAACTCTATTCAGAGTTCAGGTTAAATATTATGATTTAGCTGCTAAAGTTAGACCTTTAATCCTACAGTGCAGCCCTTGCAACAAACCATAATTATTAACTAAATGCTTCCTGAGTATTGACCTCGATAAATACTTTGTCCAATAAATATAATATTTAGTTCATCAATACTGCATAAACACGGCTGCTATTTGATCTTAAAGATATTTAAATTACACGGTAAATAATTATTACCGCTGTAACATTACTGTCACTTTGATGAAATATAATCACTGCAACGTTAAGATTAAAGGATGTTTTGATGACTTCCAATCCGAATAAGCCGACTTTTAATACGGATCGAAGCCGTCTATTTAAAGACCGACTTGCCCAGTTTGGCATAACCGTAGGTGGAGTAATGGTATTAATAGCGCTGCTATTAATTTTTTTCTACCTTCTTTATATAGTACAGCCAATTTTTGAATCAGCTAAAGTTGAAAAGCGCGACAGTTTTAATCTTACAAACGCAGAGCAAATAGTGGGAGTAGGCGTTGAGGAACAAACTGAAGTTGCTTATTTATTAAGCCAGCAAGGGAGTGTTGACTTTTATAGTGTTGAAAAAGCTAACTTTGGTAAAAAGCTAAAAACGCTAGAGGTAACCCTGCCTAGCGATGTGAGTAGCTTTGCTACCAGTGCACCGTTTCAGGGGCAATATGCTTATGGTTTAGAAAATGGCAGTGTAAAAATTGTTATTCCTAAATTTATGGTGACGTTTCCAAATAACGAACGTAAATTAACTCCGCGTTTAGATTATCCGCTAGGCGAACTTGCTTTAGAGGTAGACGAGCAAGGTGCTGCTATAAAGCGTTTTGCATTTAGCCACTTTGAAGACAAAACAGCCGTTGTTGCGCTAACAGCCGACAAGCGCGTTTTATTTAGTAGCTTTGTTGCTGAAGAAAACATGTTTAGCGGTGAAGTTGAATGGCTTGTGGAACGCACCGAGCTAGATGTTGCTGGGCGAGTAGATGAGTTACTTATGTCGCCAGATACTACCCGAGTATTTGTGCGCTCAGCTAATCAAATTTATGTTTACGATACGCGTGACCCAAGCGAAGTAGAGCAAATTCAATTACTGTCTGCCAATGAAGAAAACGCTAATATTGTTGCGGCGCAATTACTTGCGGGCGCTAACTCTCTTATGTTGGCAAACGATAATGGAAAGGTATCGCAGTGGTTTGAAATAAATACCGATAGTGGCCGTGAATATCAAAAAATCCGCTCATTTGAAACAACAAAGCAAAGTAAGTTAAACGTATTTACTGAGTTTTACCGCCGTACCTTTTTTACTACCAGTAGTAATGGTGAGTTAGGTGTTTATTACACCACAAGCCAAGCAAAATTGTGGCAAGGCAAAGTAAGCGAAGGAGCAATTAAAAACTTTGCTATAGCACCGCGTGCAAATGCAGCGCTAATTGTTGCTGACAACAAACTAACCGTATTAGAAATTCATAACGAACACCCAGAAGTTACTTGGTCTGCACTTTGGCAAGAAGTGTGGTACGAAGGTTACCCAGAGCCAGGTTATATTTGGCAATCAACCTCAGCCAGTGACGACTTTGAGTCTAAGTTTTCGTTAGTGCCTATTTCGTTTGGTACTTTAAAGGCTGCATTTTACGCCATGCTATTTGCCGTACCTATCGCGATTTCTGCTGCTATTTATACCGCTTACTTTATGTCGAGTGAACTGCGTAAAGTGGTTAAGCCAACGGTAGAAATAATGGAAGCACTTCCTACCGTTATTTTGGGGTTTTTAGCGGGCCTATGGTTAGCGCCTTTAATAGAGCAGCACTTACCAGCCATAGTTGGCTTACTGGTGTTATTACCTTTAGGTATTTTGGCCACTGCGCTTGGTTGGACTAAATTACCAGCCAGTATTCGCCATAAAATTCCTGAAGGATCGCATGCCATTATACTTATACCGGTAGTGTTATTTATTGGTTGGTTTTCGTTTGCGATGAGCGAAACTGTTGAGCTGTGGATGTTTGATGGTAACGTGCGCCAATATTTAACTAACGAGCTTGGCATGACCTTCGATCAGCGTAATGCCTTGGTAGTGGGTATTGCGATGGGCTTTGCTGTAATTCCTACTATATTTTCGATTGCGGAAGACGCGGTATTTAGCGTGCCTAAGCATTTGTCTAATGGCTCACTGGCACTGGGTGCAACACAGTGGCAAACACTGATACGCGTGGTATTACTTACCGCCAGCCCTGGAATATTTTCTGCGGTAATGATGGGCCTTGGCCGCGCAGTAGGCGAAACCATGATAGTGCTTATGGCAACCGGTAATACCCCGATTATGGATTGGAGTGTGTTTCAGGGAATGCGTACGCTTGCGGCAAATATTGCGGTTGAAATGCCAGAGTCGGAAGTGGGTAGTTCGCATTACAGAATATTGTTTTTAGCAGCATTTGTATTATTTATATTTACCTTTGTTTTTAACACCATTGCTGAGTTTGTTCGTCAGCAACTGCGTGAAAAATACAGCTCAATGTAAGTGGAGAACACGACATGGTAAAGCAGTGGTTTAGGTCTGGTTCTCCTTGGATTTGGATGACCGGTGGTGCGGTGAGCATCAGCTTAATTTCAGTAATTGGTTTATTAGCTATGATAGCGTGGAAAGGGTTAAGCTTTTTCTGGCCTTCTGAAGTAGTGCAATTTGAGCTGGAAGGCTCAATTGCAAAACAAACTATTATTGGTGAAATTTACGATCGAGAATTAGTACCCAAAGCGCGTTTAGCGGCAACCGGTGTTGATGTTTCGGCATATGATAGGGAAGAATTTGAGCGGTTATTAATTAAAACCGGTAACCGTGAATATGTAGATTTAGATTTTCGTTGGATATTAAACACCGACATAAAAAACCAATCAACGCCTACCACCCTTGCCGTGTTTGAGCGTAGCAAAAATGGTAATTTTTATGGCTACGTAGAAGGCGTAATTGAAGACGGACAACCTGTTACCGGCGATAAGGTAGCCTATTTACATAAGCTGGTTGAACGGGCAGTTGATTTAAACGACGAAGCACTTGATTTACAAAACGGTGATATTGGTCATATTAACTATGAACTGGAACGTCTAAGGCTAAAAGAAAAATCCTACTTACTTGATAATGAACTTACAGACGAACGTGTTGCTGAGCTTGCAGAGGCGCGTGCAGAACTACGTGCCGAGTATGCGGTGCTCGAAAAGCAACTGTTTGCACTGCGTAAACAAGCACAGCGCGACCAAGTTATGGTTAAAGATATGCGCGGCGAAATAGTCACCATTCCATTGTATCAAGTATTAGATGTGTGGTTTCCAAACGACATGAGCTTTTTAACCAAACTGGGCCATTACTTTATCCAATTAGGTAAGTTTGTATCAGATGACCCTCGCGAAGCAAATACCGAAGGTGGCGTATTTCCGGCCATATTTGGTACCGTGTTTATGGTTATGCTAATGGCTGTTATTGTGACGCCATTTGGGGTGGTTGCTGCAATTTACTTGCATGAATACGCGGCTAAAAATGCGGTAACTAAGATGATCCGTATTGCGGTAATTAACCTAGCCGGTGTACCTTCTATTGTATATGGTGTATTTGGCTTAGGCTTTTTTGTTTATATGCTAGGTGGCAGCCTTGACCAATTATTTTATCCTGAGTCATCACCTACTCCGGTATTTGGTACACCAGGTGTTATGTGGTCGGCTTTAACACTGGCAATACTTACCTTGCCTGTGGTTATTGTTTCCACTGAAGAGGGACTATCGCGTATTCCAAGTACGGTACGCCACGGATCATTAGCGCTTGGTGCCACACAAGCAGAAACCTTATGGCGTATTGTTATACCTATGGCAAGCCCAGCAATTATGACAGGTTTAATACTGGCTGTTGCGCGTGCAGCAGGTGAAGTAGCGCCATTAATGCTGGTGGGTGTAGTAAAAATGGCACCTACGTTACCGCTTGATGGTAACTTTCCATACTTTCACTTAGACAGAAAGTTTATGCACTTAGGTTTTCATATTTACGATGTTGGCTTTCAAAGCCCGAATGTTGAAGCGGCGCGACCGCTGGTATATGCAACGGCATTTTTATTAGTGTCGGTAATTATTACCCTCAACATAACCGCTATTGGTATACGTAATCATTTACGTGAAAAATTCAGATCGCTTGAGCTTTAATAAGATTTAATAGGTAACAAACATGATTTCAGTCGCTCCAAAAGTAAATCAAGCCAATACCAGCTTGAAGTTAGACTTAGATAATTTAACCACAGAGCAAACAGCGTTAGAGATTAAAGATCTCGATCTTTACTACGGCGATAAACAAGCGCTGAGTAAAGTAAATATGAATATTCCAAAGGGCCAGGTAACAGCCTTTATTGGCCCGTCGGGGTGTGGTAAATCAACCTTATTACGGTGTATTAACCGCATGAACGACTTAGTTGATATTTGCCGCATAGAAGGTGAAATACTGCTACATGGACAAAACATTTACGATAAAAACGTTGATGTAGCGGCGCTGCGTCGTAACGTAGGCATGGTATTTCAGCGACCTAACCCTTTTCCTAAATCAATTTATGAAAATGTGGTTTATGGTTTGCGCTTACAAGGCATTAAAGACAAACGTAAATTAGATGAAGTAGTTGAGCAATCATTGCGTGGTGCAGCGCTGTGGGATGAAGTAAAAGACAGGCTACACGACAGCGCTTTTGGGTTGTCGGGTGGACAGCAGCAACGTTTAGTTATTGCGCGCTCAATTGCTATTTCGCCAGAAGTATTATTGCTTGATGAACCTACCTCGGCACTAGACCCTATTTCTACTTTAGTAATAGAGGAGCTAATTAACGATTTAAAGAGCAAGTTTACAGTGGTAATTGTTACCCATAATATGCAACAGGCCGCCAGGGTTTCTGACCAAACGGCGTTTATGTATATGGGGGAGCTAATTGAATACTCAGACACCAATACCTTATTTACAACGCCTAATAAGAAAAAAACAGAAGACTATATAACCGGTCGTTACGGCTAATTCAGCCGATATTATGTGTACAATATTGATAGGATAATAACGATGGAACATAACATTAATAAGCATATTTCTGGCCGTTTTAATCAAGAATTAGAAAACGTACGCAACCTTGTGCTTAGTATGGGCGGGCTGGTTGAGCAACAGCTTAACAGTGCATTAGATGCAGTGAGCCAAAATGATGCTATGCTTGCGCAAAAAGTGCGAGAGAATGATTATAAAGTTAATGCAATGGAAGTAAGCATTGACGAAGAATGTACGCGAATTATTGCCAGGCGTCAGCCTGCTGCAAGCGATTTGCGTTTAGTAGTGGCTATTGCAAAAACTATTGCAGATTTAGAGCGTATAGGCGATGAAGCTAAGCGAATTGCTAAAGTTGCACTAGACTCATTTACTAAAGACCAACAGGCTTTGTTAGTAAATATTGAAAATATGGGGCGCCAAGTATCAAAAATGTTGCACGATGTACTCGATGCATTTGCGCGTATGGACGTACAACGTGCATTTGAAGTACACAAAGAGGATGCTAAAGTTGATAGAGAGTACGAAGCCATTATTCGTCAAATTATGACCTATATGATGGAAGACCCGCGCTCAATCCCGAAAATTATGGATTTAGTGTGGTCAGTTCGTTCATTAGAACGCATTGGTGATCGGTGTCAAAATATTGCTGAATATATTATTTATTTTGTTAATGGAAAAGATATTCGCCATACATCTCAAGAAGATATAGAAAAGTCTTTATAATTTTTTTAATTAGTTTTTTTTATTACAACGACGAATTATAATTTTTTTTTAGTTTGCTGGCGGTTGAGCAATAAAAAGCGTTCACAATCGAGCTTAATACTGTAAAATTCATGCCGCACAGCATACTAAATTGATTTAAGGGTCAGTTATGCAAACTAACGCGTTTCTAGGAGTATTTGCAAAATCTCCTATCAAACCAATGGAAGAACATATTCGAAAGGTTCATCAAGCTAGTAAAGCTTTGATTCCTTTTTTTAATCACGTATTTAAAGAAGAATGGCAACAAGCTGAAGAGCTACGTTTAACCATTCGTAATTTAGAACGTGAAGCCGATGAAATGAAAAGAAATATACGTTTACAACTACCGCGTGGATTATTTATGCCGGTAGAGCGTACAGATCTGCTCGAATTAGTAACCCAGCAAGATAAAATTGCCAATAAAGCAAAAGACATTGCAGGGCGTGTAATTGGTCGTGAGATGATCATACCAAAAGTAATTCAAATCGACTTTTTAGCTTATTTAACACGTTGTGTTGATGCTACTAAACAAGCATCTAATGCGATAAATGAGTTAGAAGAGTTATTAGAAACAGGTTTTAAAGGTCGCGAAGTGGCCTTGGTTGAAAAAATGCTCGTTGAATTGGATGCCATAGAACAAGACACGGATGAAATGCAAATTAAAATACGCCGCCAACTACGCGCAGTAGAAGGTGAGTTAAACCCGGTTGATGTGATGTTTTTATATAAGATCATTGAATGGGTTGGCGAGCTTGCAGATATTGCAGAGCGCGTAGGATCACGTCTTGAGCTGATGTTAGCTCGTTAATTTAAAATCAGTTCAAAAACGATAGATTAAGGTTACACAATGGATATCATTGCATCTTACGGCACGGTATTAATTTTAATTGCCGCAGCAGTTGGCTTTTTTATGGCTTATGGTATTGGCGCAAATGATGTTGCCAATGCAATGGGCACATCAGTAGGCTCTAAAGCGCTAACGATTAAACAAGCGATTTTTATCGCGATGATCTTTGAGTTTGCAGGTGCTTACTTGGCCGGCGGCGAAGTTACATCGACAATTCGTAATGGCATTATTGATTCAACGCCATTTATGGATATTCCTGAATTAATGATATTAGGTATGATTTCTGCGCTTTTTGCAGCAGGCGCCTGGCTATTAATGGCATCATTCTTAGGATGGCCAGTATCAACTACTCACTCTATTATTGGCGCTATTATAGGTTTTGCTTTAGTTGCAGTAGGCAGTGAAGCGATTCATTGGAACAAGGTTGCAGGAATTGTTGGTAGTTGGATAGTAACGCCTGCTATATCGGGTTTTATTGCCTACTTAATATTTATGAGCGCACAAAAGCTTATTTTTGATACGGCTACTCCGCTTAAAAATGCTAAACGTTTCGTGCCTATTTATATGGGCTTAGCTGGCTTTATTATGTCACTTGTGACAATTAAAAAAGGCTTAAAACATATTGGTATTAACTTAGGCACCATAGAAGGTTTTGGGCTATCTATTGCGATTGCAGTAGTAGTAGGCTTTATTGGTAAAATTGCAATTTCACGTTTAAAAATCGACCCTCAGGCCGATAAAAAAATGCAATTTAATAACGTTGAAAAAGTCTTTGCTGTGCTTATGGTCTTAACGGCTTGTAGTATGGCATTTGCTCATGGTTCTAACGACGTTGCTAATGCTATTGGTCCTCTTGCGGCTGTGGTAAGTATTGTTGAAAACAACGGTGAAATTGCAAAACAAGCGGCTATTGCTTGGTGGATATTACCACTAGGTGGTTTTGGTATTGTGGCCGGTTTAGCTATTTTAGGTAAAAAAGTAATTAAAACGATTGGCGAAGGGATCACACATTTAACCCCTAGCCGTGGTTTTGCTGCTGAATTAGCTGCTGCTTCAACAGTTGTAATTGCATCTGGCACAGGCTTACCAATTTCAACTACGCAAACCTTAGTGGGTGCGGTGTTGGGTGTAGGTATGGCACGCGGTATTGCCGCACTGAACATGGGTGTTATTAGAAACATTGTAGTTTCTTGGGTAATTACATTGCCAGTGGGCGCAGGCCTTGCTATTGTTATTTTCTACGTACTAAGAACCGCATTTGGGGTTTAATAAAAAAGTACTTAAAGACTTTTAGCTTGAAAAGATCTCAATGCCCTAGGTGTTGGGGTCTTTTTATCGATTACTTAGCGAGAAAACCCTGTGATCTTTAGTCGCTGGGATGAATCGCTAGCCTTGCTCTCGAATATATTTTCTGATTTTGTTGATAATTCGACAATAGAATTTTTAACGAATTTCCCTAGGTGTCCTACCAATAACTGTTTTCTGTATTTCACAACCAATATTAAATGTAATTCTATTAAATATTGACAATACGATTTATTGTCATATTGCATCTTGACAACCTGAGCTTACACAGTAGTCTATACAGTGTATGAAAAAGACGCTTAGATACAACTACAGGCTAAATCCAACGCCAGAGCAAGAAGTTAAACTCTTTGAGTTTGGCGCGACTTCGCGAGGCATTTGGAATATGTTGTTATCTGAAAACATGCGGCGATATGAGTATGATAAAACGTTTTTGTTTTACAAAGACATGGCCTCGGTTCTTAAAGAGCTAAAGCCTTTTGAAGAGTTTAATTGGATAAAAGCGTTTGATTCTGCTGCGGCTCAGCAAGTTGCTCGCGACTTGGAAACCGCGTTGAAAAATGCATTCTCTAAAGGTCGTTTGCAACGCTTTCCAAAACATAAAATCACTTACAAAAAGAAAAAACTTCACAATGACTCGTTTCGGGCGGTTAACAACTCCAACTGTATTCGCATTGAAAATGGTGCTATTAGTGTCCCTAAAATCGGCAGAGTTCCGATTATTTTACATCGCAAATTAGCAAGTAAAATCAAGACCGTGACTGTTCAGTATCGTCACGGAAAATGGGAATGTAGTATAACTCAAGAAGTGGAATGTAAGGCCGCGCTTCGCGTGTTAAAAACAATTACAGGCTTTGATATTAACTCAAAGCAGACGGTTGTTGGCTCAAACGGTTATGTTGCCGATAATCCAAAGTTTTTAAAGCAATCAAAAGAGAAGCTGAATCAATTGCAACGCCAGCTTGCACGCCGTAAAAAAGGTTCTAATCGCTGGCACAAAACAAAACAACGCATCAATAAATTACATGGTAAAATCTCAAGGCAAAGGCTCGACTTTGCGCATAAAATTTCACGACAGATAACCAATGAAAATGATATTTTAATTTTTGAAAATTTAAATGTAAAAGCAATGCAGAAATTTAATGGCAGTATGGTGGCCGACAACGTAATGGGGCTCATCACTCAGCTTTCAAAGTATAAAACTGAGCTTGAAGGTAAGATCTATCATGAAATTGGCAGATTTGAAAAATCCACAGGGATTTGCAGTGAATGCGGCCAGCATCATGTTTTGACACTGAAAGATAGAAATTTCACTTGTTTGGCTTGCAGGACATATCAAGGTCGCGACTTATCTGCGGCAAAAAGTATAGCTAAAACAGGTGAATTAGATTTAATTGCGGCTGGAATTGTCGCAAGGGTTAACCCCATATCTCAGCAGAAATCAGCTATTAAAACGAAAGTCTTCGAGCTATCGAAGTTTGCTGTTGGATCTGAGAAAAAAGTAGCAGCCTAGCCCAAAAGCTAGATTGTAGAAGCCCAGTGATCTTTAGTCGCTGAGTAGTTCACTTGTGGAAAGAAAAAATGACTAATCTTCCGAGTATAAAACAGCTGCAGTATTTACTTGCAGTACATCAATATCAACATTTTGGCCGCGCTGCTAGTGCGTGCTTTATTGGCCAATCAACATTAAGTACAGCCATTCAAAACTTAGAAGAAACACTAGGCTGCCAACTTATTGAACGTGAAAACCGCAGTTTAATGTTTACCACCATTGGTGAGGAAGTAGTTGAACGTTCGCGCAAAATTATTCACGACACAATCAGTTTAAAAGAGCTCACTAAAAGCTTTTTAACGCCGCTGAGTGGTAAGTTAACCGTAGGGGTTATTCCTACTATTGCGAGCTTTATTGCCGCGCCTTTGTATCATTTTTGTAAGCAAGAATTTTGCGATTTAGAACTGGTATTAGTAGAAGATACTAGCGATAAGTTACTCGATAAATTAGAGCATGGTCAGATAGATTTAGCCTTATTAGCACTGCCGTATCAAACCGATAAGTTTCATACTCAGGTGTTAGCTAGAGATCATTTTAGTTTGGTACATCACAAAGATTACACGCCAGCAAAGAACGTGCAAGACTTTAACTTATTACCCGACGCCAGCGTGTTCTTACTAGAACGTGAGCACTGTATGACCGGGCACGCGCTTAGTGCATGTCATTTAAACCGTGTCAGCTGTATAAACCCGTTTGAAGCAGCCAGCTTGCATACTTTATTGAGCATGGTGGAGTATCAGTTGGGGGTGACCTTTTTACCGCAAATGGCGATTAATGCCGGCATTTTAGATAATAAAAATATGCTAGCAACCCCATCGGCGAATGAGGCATACCGTGAAATTGGTATTTTGTGGCGTAAAACAACCGGACGAATTCGCGACTTTAAATTGTTCTGCCAGCAATTAGAGGTGTTTTTAAAACACCAGTGTAGTTTAGACTTTGCTAAAGAGGCAGCAACAAGCAGCTAAGATAGCTGCTTGTTTTCATGGTTATGGCTTTCATATGGTTCTAGTTTAGGTAAAAAAAGCAAATAAACCCAAACAACCAGATTAAAGTAAGGCACTAGCCCTAATACAGTAAATACCCGAACCGGATAACCTTTAATGTGTGCATATCGGTAACACTGAAACGCAATTGCAAAATGCATAAGTAGTAATAAAACAACTAGCTGTGTCATATTTACCTCCTTAAACTCTAATAACATCCAACATCCAACATCCAACATCCAACATCCAACATCCAACATCCAACATCCAACAAATTGTCGTCTTATTTGGGCTGATTTATAATGTCATGTTTTTTTGCGCTTATCGTATAAATTGCGCGACATTTGCTGATTTGTAAGTAAAGTATAGCCGAGAAAGATAATTATGATAGTAGTAAAGAGCTTAATTTTGTTTACAGCTGTTTATTTTTTGCTAGGTAGTTGTTGGTAAAACGTTTTATTTTTTAAAATCTTTTCAAGTTCACTTTTAACACCTTTAATAGGCATAGGGCGAGCTATAAAATAGCCTTGCCCGTAGTCAACGCCAATTTCTTTTAATGCAAAAAATACTTCTTCGGTTTCTACATACTCAGCCACAGAGCGCTTATCGAGTGAATGACTAATGTCGTTAATGGCCTTTACTAGTGCTAAATCAATAGGGTCGTTGAGCATATCGCAAACAAACGAGCCATCAATTTTTACATGCTGTGCTGGCAGTTGTTTCAAGTAGTTAAAAGTACTGAAGCCGGTGCCAAAATCGTCAATCGAAAAGTGGCAGCCTAAAATATTGAGTTTTTCAATCATTTTACGCGTAGCTGCTAAGTTGTTAATGCTGGCAGATTCGGTAATTTCAAAAATTATTTGTGTTGGTAAAACCTGATACTTTGCTAAATTTGACTCTATTAATGGCACTAAACGCTCATCTAAAAATGACTGCGCAGAGAGATTTATAGCTACTTGGTTAAGTTCTGGGTAGAGGGCAACATTAGCAATGGTGTTACGAATAACGCATTGATCCATTAAAAAAGTATCGTTTAGCATTTCTAATGAAGGAATAAATTGATTAGGAAAAACTAGTTCATCATTTATTTTTAAGCGCAGCAGCACCTCAAAGTAAGCAACTTCATTGCGCCTAAAATCCCAAATTGGTTGGTAATGCAGTTCAATGCTGTCTTGTTGTAGCGCTTGGCGAATACCATGACCCCACTCTAAACCCGTTTGTAGTGTATTGTTATGGGCATCTTGTTTTGCATAGCAATGTACTAAATTACGACCTAAATTTTTAGCGATATACAGGGCAATATCAGCTTGTTTTAAACATTCGCTCGGGTCGCAATTCTTTTCGGTAATTTGAGTTAAACCAATTGAGCAACTGATTGAGTATATTTGCTCCTCAGACTTAAATTGATTTTGTTCAATTGCGTTACATATACCTTCGGCAATTAAATGCGCGTCAAGCAAGTTGGTATGTTTGAGGATCACAGCAAATTCGTCGCCGCCAACTCTACACACTAAATGCTCGGTACTTATGTTTGTTATAAATAATTGCGCTACTTCTTTTAAAACAATATCGCCTTGTTGATGGCCTTTACTGTCGTTAATTATTTTAAAGTGATCTAAATCGATATAAATAAGCGCGTGTTCAATATCAGAATGGGTGTGCTGAGGTTGGCAAATACGATTCAGCTGTTGGTCAAAGTAATAGCGATTATGCAGGCCAGTAAGCGTATCGTGAAGTGCTAAATGGCGCAGCTGCAGTTCCGCTTGTTTTCGTTCATGAATATTGTCGATTGTGGCGGTAATAGTGGCGTTATTATGGCTGTTTTGTATGAGCTGCAGCCGACATTCAACCCAAATTTGGCTGCCATTTTTATGTTGTAGCCTTATTTCAACTTGTTGTTTGTACTCACCACCACAAAGAATGTCGTCTATTGTTGCTTGTAGTTTTACTTGGCATTCAGCAATACAAAAATTAGTTAATTGCTGTTGTAGTGTCGATTTAACACCAAAGCCACTTAATGCTTCCCACGCTGGGTTGATAAAGCGAATAAGCCCTTGCTGATCAAGTTCTAGAACGACAGTATTTAAATGCAATAAAATACGTTGATGCGCAGAAAATAAATCTCGGTATCGCACTTCGCTTATGCTCAGTTGCTCTACTTTGTTAGCAAATTCAGCGTAGCTCACCATAAAGTCTTCGCGACGCGCTGCATGGTCGCATACTTTATTTAAAAATGGCGGATCGTATGGGGCACGTATAAAGTCGGTGACACCCGAAAGTAAAAGCTGCTCCGCATAATCTGCATCATCACTATCTATAATAGTTACAATTGCTTGCATAGGATTATGTTGTAAAATTTCAGATACTAGCACGCTCGACTCTTCTGCTCTTGCAGCGGTTGCATCAAGTAAAACAATTGCAAATTGTTGCTGGTTATAAGCATTAAGCGCGGCTTGGCTCGAGGTAACATGGGTAATCGAAAAGTTTAGCAGTAACGGCTTGCTGATTTCATTGGCTTTAGTGTTAGTCGGCTCTAACAGTAAGAGGTTTAAACGACTGCTTTTTTCTAAATGGTTAGCGAGCACACTTGCCAGCACTTGCGGCAGCATGTCTTGGCGCTCAAAAGGTAATACTGCATCAATACCGTAGCTGCGGGCAGTAGTTTCAGCTATTCGTTCACAATAAATAGGGGGAATAAGTAAGATTGGGGTATTTTTAGGGGTATTTAATAAGCCCGAGCGGATCATTCTTGAGAAGCGCCAGCCATCAATTTTACCTACATCAAGGCCAGTAATAATTATATTAACGGCTTGTTTTTTTAATATTTTTAAAGCTTGTTGGCTATCAGATACTTCTATAAATTCAAAAACATTTAATTTCTCTAAAGTGGCTCGAATAGTGCCACGCTCAGCACTGCTGGCGTTTAATATTAGCAATTTAAGCTGATTTACCACGTTTAGAGTACCCCTAAAAAATCACGATTATTCAAAAGAGTAAGAGTAATGATATTTACCGCTTAGGACAAGCGTATTTACGGCATGATAATAAATGCAGTAAAACAAGTGTAATTTAATGAGAATTTACCTGATTTCTTGAGCTTCATAAGCGATAGATATACACTTGGCGCGACTTTAAATGATGTGGATTACCAACTATGCGCGTGGCTGATTTTAGCTTTGACCTTCCCGACGAATTAATTGCTCGTTTTCCTAAGCAAGACAGAACAAGTAGCCGCTTATTGAGCCTAGATGGCCCAAGTGGTGTAGTTGAGCACAAAGTATTTAGTGATTTGCTTGAATTAGTTAACGAAAATGACTTGTTGGTGTTTAATAACACGCGAGTAATACCCGCCCGTATGTTTGGTCAAAAAGCGTCAGGCGGAAAAGTTGAAGTATTAGTAGAGCGTGTGCTTGATGAGCATAGAGTGCTGGCACATGTGCGCGCGAGTAAATCGCTAAAGCCAGGCAACGAAGTAATTCTTGAAGGCAAGGCAAAAGCAACCATGGTTGCGCGTCACGATACCTTATTTGAGCTGGAGTTTGAGCATAGCCAAAACGTACTCGATATATTAAATGATATTGGCCATATGCCATTACCGCCGTATATAGATCGCCCTGATAACGAAGCCGATCGTGAGCGTTATCAAACCGTGTACGGCGAAAAGCCTGGAGCGGTTGCGGCTCCTACCGCCGGTTTGCATTTTGACGATAAGTTAATGACCGCGCTAAAAAATAAAGGCGTACAAATGGCTTTTGTTACACTGCATGTGGGAGCAGGGACGTTTCAACCGGTGCGTGTTGCCACGGTAGATGAGCACATTATGCACTCAGAATACATAGAAGTGCCAGATGATGTGGTTGCTGCTGTAGCAAACACTAAAGCCAATGGCGGGCGTGTTATTGCCATAGGTACAACGTCTGTACGCTCTCTAGAATCTGCAGCAAAAGTACACGGTGGTAAGTTAGATACTTACTTTGGTGATACCGATATATTTATTTATCCGGGTTATCAATTTAATGTGGTTGATGCCATGATAACGAACTTTCACTTACCAGAGTCAACGCTTATCATGCTGGTAAGTGCCTTTGCCGGACAAAACAATATTATGGGCGCATATAACACCGCCATAGAGCAGCAGTATCGTTTTTTTAGTTATGGCGATGCGATGTTTTTAACCCGTAAATAAACACCACAAAATTTACTTGTTTAAGCTGGCTATTTGCTTTTAAATCAGCATTGAATTTACCGCAGTTAATAGTATTAACGCAGTAAAAAGGGTAGAATCGAGCGGTTAAATTATAGCTTGTTGGACTGTTTTTCCGACATTGAGGACAATATGAAATTTGAATTAGACACTACAGACGGTAAAGCGCGCCGCGGCCGCTTGATTTTTGACCGTGGTGTAATAGAAACTCCAGCATTTATGCCTGTAGGTACTTACGGTACTGTTAAAGGCATGACACCGGATGAAGTAAAAGCAACAGGCGCGCAAGTTTGTTTAGGTAATACGTTTCACCTAATGCTGCGCCCAGGCACTGAAATCATTAAGCAACACGGTGGTTTACATAAGTTTATGAATTGGGATTTCCCGATTCTAACTGACTCAGGTGGCTTCCAGGTGTTCAGCCTAGGTGCTATGCGTAAAATTACCGAAGAAGGCGTATTATTTAGCTCCCCAGTAAATGGCGAGAAAATTATGATGACGCCAGAATCATCAATGCAAGTACAGCGCGACTTGGGTTCAGATATCGTGATGATTTTTGACGAATGTACACCATACCCTGCTACCGAAAAAGAAGCTAAAGATTCAATGGAATTGTCACTTCGCTGGGCTAAACGCTCAAAAGAAGGCCATGGCGACAACCCATCTGCACTGTTTGGTATTATTCAAGGTGGTATGTACCCAGAGTTACGTGCACAATCGCAAGCCGGACTTGAAGAAATAGGCTTTGATGGCTATGCATTAGGTGGTTTATCGGTAGGTGAGCCGAAAAACGAAATGATCAATATTCTTGATCACTGCGCGTACAAAATGCCAGCAGACAAACCACGTTATTTAATGGGTGTAGGTAAGCCAGAAGACTTAGTTGAGTCGGTACGCCGTGGTATTGATATGTTTGACTGTGTTATGCCAACCCGTAACGCTCGTAATGGTCATTTATTTATAACCACAGGTGTGGTTAAAATACGTAACGCAGTACATAAAACAGATACTGGCCCGCTTGACCCTGAGTGTGATTGCCATACCTGTGGAAACTACTCACGTGCCTATTTACATCACCTTGATAAATGTAACGAAATTTTAGGCGCACGATTAAACACTATTCATAACTTACGTTATTATCAACGTGTTATGGAAGGCTTACGTAACGCAATTAGCGCAGGTAAGTTAGATGAGTTCGTTCAGGATTTTTATGCTCGCCGTGGCCAAGACGTGCCAGAGCTTGCAGATATAACAAATTAAATTTTAAAAATTAAAGAGGAAGTATCATGAGTTTATTTATTTCGAATGCCCACGCAAGTACTGGTTCTGCATCTGCCGGTGGCGGAATGGAAATGCTAATAATGTTAGCTATTTTCGGTTTGGTTTTTTACTTTTTGATTTATCGCCCGCAAGCTAAGCGTGTTAAAGAGCATAAAAGCTTAATGAGCGCGATGGCTAAAGGTGATGAAGTACTTACCCAAGGCGGTTTAGTGGGTAAAATAGTAAAAATTGCAGATGATAAAGATTTTGTTGTTATCTCATTAAACGAGCAAGCAGAAGTAACAGTACAAAAATCAGCCGTAACTGCGGTATTGCCAAAAGGCACAATGAAGTCGCTATAAAAATAATAAGGACGACCCCGTGTTAAACAAGTTTCCACTTTGGAAGTATTTACTTGTTTTAGCTGTGGTAGCCGTTGGCCTTTTATACGCCTCTCCAAACTTGTATGGTCGCGATCCGGCTATACAAGTTTCTGGCGCTAAAGGTGCTGATGTTGATCTCAGTGTAATAGACAAAGTAAACGCAACCCTCAAAAAACATAACGTTAGTGTTAAATCAACGAAACTCGAAGATGGGCAAATACTCGTTCGCTTTAGAAACGTTGAAGAGCAGCTAAAAGCGCAAGATTTATTGCGTAACTCTCTTAGCGATGATTACATTTCTGCTATAAACATGGCTCCAGCGCAACCAGCTTGGTTAAAAGCGGTTGGCGGCAACCCAATGAAGCTAGGCCTAGACTTAAGTGGTGGTGTGCATTTCACCATGGAAATTGACATGGCGACAGCCGTTGATAACCAGCTTGAGCAAATGGAAGAAGACTTTCGTAGCGACCTACGTGAAGAAAAACTTCGTTATCGCAGTGTTCGCCGTGTAGCGGGCTCTGATCGTATGCGTGTAGAAATGCGCAGCGAAGAAGATAAAGACGCTGCAGAGCGCTTCTTAAAGACGCAGTATCCATTAAATGTATACATAGATGATAGCAGTAACGATAACGCATTTTATGCGACTATGAGTGAGCAAAAACTCAAAGAAATTCGTGATTACGCTATCAAGCAAAACGAAACGATTATTCGTAACCGTATTAACCAAATTGGTGTTGCTGAGCCAAACGTACAGCGCCAAGGTGCTGAGCGAATTATTGTGCAACTACCCGGCATTCAAGATACTGCTCGTGCTAAAGAGATTTTAGGCGCAACGGCCACACTTGAGTTTCGCGAAGTAGAAGAAAACGCCGATATTAGCGCTGCTGCTCAAGGTCGCATCCCACCGGGTACTGAAATGATCATGAGCCGTGACGGTTACCCTGTGGTACTTAAAAAACGTATTATTCTTGAAGGTAGCCATATTACTGGCGCGCAATCAGGTAGCGATGAATACCAACGCCCGCAAGTAAGTATTACGCTAGATAGCAAAGGTGGGGCAAAAATGAATGCCTTTACCAAGCGAGCTATTGGTAAGCGCATGGCCACGGTATTTATTGAATACAAACCATCAGGTAAAAAAGATGCCGACGGTAAAGCGCTTCCGCCTATTAAGGTTGAAGAAGTTATTAACGTAGCAACTATTCAAGCACGCCTTGATCGCTCGTTCCGTATTACCGGTATTGATAACCCAGCAGAAGCACATAACTTAAGCTTATTACTACGTGCTGGTGCACTTGTAGCGCCAATTCAAATAGTTGAAGAGCGCACCGTAGGGCCAAGCTTAGGGCAAGAAAACATTGAAGCAGGTATGACCGCGGTAGCACTTGGTTTTGCATTCGTACTTGCATTTATGCTTATTTACTACAAAGGCTTTGGCATGGTTGCTAACCTTGCGCTTGCTGCTAACTTAGTACTTATTATTGGTGTTATGTCGTTAATTCCAGGCGCAACGCTTACTTTGCCTGGTATTGCCGGTATTGTACTAACTGTAGGTATGGCGGTTGATGCCAACGTACTTATTTTTGAACGTATTCGTGAAGAGTTGGCCGATGGCCGTAGCCCTCAACAAGCCGTTCATTTTGGTTATGACAGTGCATTTAGCACTATTTTCGATGCCAATATTACCACCTTAATTGCTGCCGTTATTTTGTTTGCTGTGGGCACTGGCCCAATTGCAGGCTTTGCGGTTACGTTAGCAATTGGTATTTTAACGTCAATGTTTACAGCTATTGTTGGTACACGTGCGATTATCAACTTATTTATCGGCGGTAAACGTGTTGATAAACTTTCAATTTAAGGAGTAGCCATGCAAATTTTAAAATTGGGTAGCAAAACCCTACGTTTCATGTCTCTTCGTAAAGTGGCAATGGGTTTTTCAACGTTATTAATTTTAGCGGCATTTATATCGGTTTTCACTAAAGGCTTAAACTTTGGTTTAGACTTTACCGGTGGTACTGCCGTAGAAGTTGGCTTTTCGCAACCTGCAGATCTTAAAAAGGTGCGTAATGTACTTGCCGAAAATGGCTTTGCAGATGCATCGGTACAATTGTTTGGTTCAAGCCAAGAAATTTTAGTTCGTTTAGCGCCGCGCGGCGATGACGTAAAAGCTGAAGTTATTGGTAACCAAGTTATTGCTGCATTAAAGCTAGCAGACGAAAGCGTAGTAATGCGCCGTATTGAGTTTGTTGGCCCAAGCGTAGGTGAAGACCTAAAAGAGCAGGGTGGCCTGGCCATGTTAACTGCGCTTATTTGTATCTTGATTTATGTAGCGTTTCGCTTTGAATGGCGTTTTGCAGTAGGCGCAGTAAGCGGCTTAATTCACGATGTTATTATTACCGTTGGCTTATTTTCGGTATTAGGTTTAGAGTTCGATTTAACCATATTAGCGGCTATATTAGCGGTAATAGGTTACTCGCTAAACGATACCATTGTAGTATCTGACCGTATTCGTGAAAACTTCCGCAAAGTACGTATTGATGACACGATAGAAATTATCGATATTTCTTTAACACAAACGCTTAATCGTACCTTAGTAACGTCAATTACCACTATTTTAGTATTAATTGCCTTGTTTATTTGGGGCGGTCAAACCATTCATGGCTTTGCTACAGCATTGTTATTTGGTGTGTTTATTGGTACTTATTCATCTATTTACGTTGCCAGCTCAGTTGCTATTGCACTTGGCGTAAGTAAAGAAGATTTAATACCAGAAGTGATTGAAAAAGAAGGTGCTGATCTAGACGCTATGCCGTAATAGATTTGTAAGCCGATATTAACCGCCCATCTGGGCGGTTTTTTATTGCCTGCAGATTGCCATAAAAATGTCATATTCGCTTGCTACTTTACCTTGAGTAAATCGTAATAGAGCTTAGCAATAATGAAGCAGCGTAAATTATTAAATGAAATTTTAGAAAATGGCACAATTACCACCTTGTTTCAGCCGCTTTTTGATATTAGCAGGCAGACCATTCTCGGTTATGAAGCACTCAGCAGAGGGCCTAAAAATAGCTGTTTAGAAATGCCTAATACACTGTTTCAGGTGGCTCATCAATATGGTCTTATTTCAGAGCTTGAGCTACTGTGCCGCTCTAAAGCTATTGAGAACTTTGTGCATTTGAAGCTGCAGGGCAAACTATTTTTAAATGTTAGTCCTAAAACGTTACTCGACCCAAGTCATCCTAAAGGCGAAACACTGCATCTCATTAAGCAGTTTGGTTTAGCAGCTCATCGGGTGGTGATAGAGGTAACAGAGCAAGAAAGAGTCGAGGATGAGTTTTTACTACAAAAAACCATGGCACATTACCGCTCTTTAGGCTTCACTATTGCAATTGATGACTTAGGTACGGGGTATTCTGGTTTAAAGCAATGGTCGGAGTTATGCCCAGACTTTGTCAAAATCGATCGTTATTTTATCGATCATTGCGATAAAAGTGTGGTTAAAAAAGAGTTTTTAAAGTTAATAACAGCTCTGGCAAAAGTAACCAATACGACAGTGATTGCAGAGGGAATTGAGCGAGCAGAAGAGCTAACTGTGTTAGAAGGAATGGGTATCAACTATGTGCAAGGGTTTTTACTTGAACGACCAAGTAATAAACCAAGTTATGTGCTTTCAGCAAGGCAAATTCAAGCACTGAGCTTTGCCGCAAATACAAACCAGTTAAATAACTCTATGGCTATTGGTTGGCTTGCAGTAGCGCAGCAAACTATTGATAGCGAAACCAGTTGTAAAGACGCCCATGCGCTATTTGAACGAGATAAATCGATTGCCAGCCTAGTGGTAATTAATTCGCAGTGTCAGCCAATTGGTTTGCTCCACAAAGAGCAACTTAGTGAAGTGTTTGCAGCGGCCTATGGCCATGCTTTGTATGACAAGCGTGCGGCCACTGTAGTAATGGACAGGCAACCGCTAGTGGTAGATGAAAACCAGCTGCTAGATAACGTTAGTCAGCAAATTACCGAATGCGACTTTGATATTCGCCGCCATATAGTGATCACCCGAGGGCAGCAGTATTTAGGCATTGTGCCAGTACGCGACATATTAAAACATATAACAGATGAAAAAATTCGTCATGCGCAGCACGCTAACCCATTAACTATGTTACCCGGTAATCTAGCTCTTAACGATGCCATAGAGCGGCGTTTAGCTACACAAAAGGCGTTTTCATTGGCGTATTTAGATTTGAACCATTTTAAACAGTTTAATGATTTGTTTGGTTATGCTAGCGGCGATAGTGTAATTAAACTATTAGCAAATATTACGATGCAGGCGTGTAGTAATACAAACAGTTTTTTTGGCCATATTGGCGGCGATGACTTTATGGTGCTATTTGATGATAATAATGCTGCCGCAGTGTGCGAGCATATTATTCGCCAATTTGAAATAGAATCACAGGTGTTTTTTAGTTCCGAACATATTAAAAATAAGGGATATTGGAGTGCAAATAGAGAAGGGAAGCCACAATTTGTGCCATTAGTAACACTGGCAATAGGCTTAGTTACTCCCGATTTACACCATTATAAGAATAGCCATCAGGTTGCAGCATTGGCAAGTAATGCTAAAAAATCAGCAAAGCGCTTTGCTCATAGCCATTTGTTTTTATGTCAGCGTAGTAAGCCAAGTAGTGTGGTTGCTAGGTTAGAAAAACAAGCAGTTTAATCGTCATAAATAATTTTTTGCAGACAACAAAAAAGGAGCCTAAGCTCCTTTTTTAAACCATGCAGTTTTTATTAACGAAGTAATGACTCAGTTAATACAGGGCGAATTTCGCGAATTATTGCTTGAGTTAGCTTAGGTGCGCCACAGATAATGTTACCACTATTGTTATAGTTTACGCCGCCAGCAAAATCTACAACCATGCCGCCTGCTTCTTTTACTAATAGCTCGCCTGCAGCAGTATCCCAAGGTTTTAAACCAATTTCGAAAAAGCCATCAACGCGTCCAGCAGCAACATAAGCCATGTCTAGCGCAGCAGAGCCCGCACGACGGATATCAGCTGTATGTATGAATAAAGCTTTAAACGCTTCTGTGTATGCATCTAGGTGTTGTTTTTGCTTGAAAGGGAAGCCAGTAGCTAAGATTGAACCGCCTAAATCAACTGTTTTAGAAACGCGTAAACGTTTGCTATTAAGTTGTGCGCCTTGACCACGAGAGGCAGTGAAAAGCTCACCACGAATTGGATCATAAATAACGGCTTGGTCTAAACGACCTTTTACTTTAAGTGCGATAGAAACCGCAAAATGAGGAATACCCTTGATGAAGTTAGTTGTGCCATCAAGCGGGTCAACAATCCATTGGTAATCTGCATCTTTACCTTTATGCTCGCCTAATTCTTCACCAACAATGCAGTGATCAGGGTAAGAGCGTAAAATGGTGTCGCGAATTATAGCTTCAGCTTCTTTATCAATGTTAGTCACTAAATCGTTAGTGCCTTTTTGTTGAACTTCAACTTTTGATAAATCTTCACTTGCACGAAGTATAATTTTGCCTGCGTTACGCGCAGCGCGAACCGCAATGTTTAACATTGGATGCATGGTATTACCTTTGGGTTGTAAAAGAACGTTTATATATTTTAGCTGGCGTATTTTAGCGACTTTTGCCATAAAGTAAACAACAAAGCCTAAATACTTTTGTTTGTTTTTTATACTTGCTTGATGTGCAGAGCATTTTATAGAAATTCAGCATTGATGAATCTGCAAAGCACTTTTTAAATGTGTTCTAGTGCTTTAAAAATTTAGCATGTTTTTTACTCTTTAACCTGGGCCCAAGTTAAAAGCTATGAACATGCTTTTATTTTCACTACTGAGAACTTTTTACCGATAAGTCGGTAAAAAAGTGATGTATACAAAGTAAAGTTATTTTATATCCCGCCTTAACTATCTGATTTTACTTATTTATTAAAGTTGGCCTAAAGCTGGCATTAGTTAAAGTGTCTTTAATCAAAAGGAGAAAGATTATGAAAACATTTAACAAATCTATCATTGCGGCGTTAGTTTTAGGTACTACGGCTATGGGTGCTCAAGCGAGCAGCTGGGAAAATGAAAGTAAAGATGCTTGGATTGATGGTAAGGCTGAAACAGTGCTTCTTATGAACACTAACCTCAATAACTTTGACATCAACACTGATGTAAAAAATGGCAAAGTTATACTAACAGGTAAAGTTAATAGCGAACTCGACAAAGAGTTAGCAGAAGAACTTGTACTGAGTTTAGATGGTGTAACCGATGTTGATAACCAGCTTACTGTTGTGAAAAACATGAACAGTAAAAGCCATGACAACATGAAAGATGATGATGGTAGCGGCTTAACCGACGCTAAAATTACCACAGTCATCACAACGCGTTATTTATTTAACTCAGAAGTTGGTGGTACAAACATTGATGTAGATACTGACAACGGTGTAGTTACTCTTACCGGTACAGTGAACTCAGATGCTGAAAAACAGCTTGCAGTAAAAATTGCTAAAAATGCAGAAGATGTTCGCGATGTAGTAGATAAACTAACGATAGTTGCAAAGTAACATAGTATTTATAAAACCCAGCTCTGCTGGGTTTTTGCTTATAAGTTTTTTAGTTTATAAATAAGGAGAATATTTATGGATATTATACGTATTATTTTTTCAATCTTACTGCCACCACTGGGAGTATTTTTACAGGTGGGTTTAGGCTTACATTTTTGGATAAATATTTTACTTACGTTGTTTGGTTACTTCCCTGGAGTAATACATGCAATATACATTATCGCAAAAAAATAATTCATTTCTGTTTGTCGCGTAATATAAGCTGTAAGTTGCTTATTTAAAGCCCAATTTTTAAATTACGCGATATACAGCCTTCCATTTCACTTTTACTTAGCTGCCAGTATTAACCCTAAATTCTGCAAATTTTAATATTATACCCATAAAAAGATTACTATTTAAGCAGTTAGACCATTGATTGTTAAAATAAAGACTTTTGCTAGTGACAAGCCTCTAAAAACTTTTTATACTGCACCCCGCTTTAGTCGCTATGTGACTAAACGCTTCTTAAAAAATTAACTGTTTACAGTTATACAAAAAGTTGGCCCCTTAGCTCAGTTGGTTAGAGCACACGACTCATAATCGTTAGGTCCCCAGTTCGAGTCTGGGAGGGGCCACCATTTTTAAATATACCTACTAAAAATCATTCCAATCATTAACTAATGAATAGCTCTATGTTGTGTTAATTACACTTTAAGTATATTTTTGCCTGTTTCATTATAAAATAATAAATAGAATTGTTTTACGGCAATAAAAAATCCCTAGTTAGGGATTTTTTACAGAGTACTTATTAACGCTTTTAAGTTAATACCTATATTATTAATAACATGATCATTCTGACTTATTAAGTAGCTAATTAACCGCGTTAGAAATAGCCTATAGGTCACTATACATTATGACTTTGATTAGTGATTAAGCTGTTTTTTTGGTACTAGAATTGTTCACTAATTTAATGTGACGGGTAAAATAAATTAATTTTTACGGTAGATCTCATGTTCAATATCGTAAATATTAACGCTTAAACTGTCTGATGCTCTGCAATAGGTTTTTAAACACTCAAGTAGTTGCTCACTTAACATTTGTTTTTGCTCAATAGAACGTCCCGCCAAAATGTGTACCGCAATATGTATAAACCCCGACCCGCCTGCGCCAAGTAGATATTGCTGATAGGAAATAGCGCGTGTTTTTATGGTTTCTAAATCAAATAAATTACTTTGGAAAGCGGCGTTGTGAATTTTTTCTACAAGTACTTGTGGTAATACAGGGAGGTCTTCTGAGTGTTCAATAATAATGTGCGGCATTTAGGCGTTCCTATTATGAGTTACTACATGTGTGAACCTTATTATACCAAATACCAGGTTACCCGCTAACCCCTACAATGCTGAATTAGCATCTTTTTGTTTTGCACAATTAGCCATTAAGAAGTGTTATGGTGCGGCAAAGGTGAATGTATATAGCGCAATGTTTATTTTTTACAACATGTGTTTTGTAGCTGTAAATACGTTTAGTATAGAAGAATAAACCGTATCCCTCTTTAAGTATGTTGGAGAACACGATGAAGTATTTAAAAGTCAGCTTTTTACTCGCAGGTATGCTTACCTTAACAGCGTGCTCAGATGATGTTGCCTCTGTAAGCCTTGGGTTATTTACCACCAAGGATGTAATTGTAAATTCGCAACAAGACCCTTTAGTCACTGGGGTAACGTGCCATATTAGCCATATAGAAGCTAATTTAGATTTTTCAGATCCTTCTGATATGTCAATTTCGTGTCGGCAAACCGGGGTTATTACCGCAGAGCAATTGCAGCAGATTGATCGGAGTAAATCTGGGGAAGTGGTATTTAAATCATCTAAAAGTATTTTGTTTAAATCATTAAAAGTGCGTCGTATTTACGATGCTAAAGCACATACCTTATTGTATTTGTCGTACTCGACTAAAGAGTCTACGGGGAGTCATCATCATGCGTTATCTACTGTGCCATTATACAATACACAAGCATGGCAATGGGCGCTTGGGCAAGAGCGAGAGTAAGCTATGTTAGCGTTATTTAAGCCCAAACCATTACTGGCTGAGCAAGAGCAGCAATGGTTAATTGATACCTTTATATGGGCAGTTGAAAACTTTGATGTTGAGTTTTTTACCCAGCATACGCAAATCACTTTGCCCACGGTTGAGTTCTTTCCCGACTCGGTATCGAGTATTGAAGAAATGGCCACTAAGGTATTTAACCGCGTAAGTAGTTATGCGGGTATGACAGCGTGGCCTATTCAACTAGTTGCACCGCAGCAGCTCACTCCACAGGTTTTTCCACAGTTTAAATTTAGCCAACAACTACGTGGCGAAGGCGCTAAATTAATTGTACCGCCTAGCCAGGCTATTAATATTTCGTTTAATCCAAATCAAGTAAACCAGCCACAAGACTTAGTTGCCAGTTTTGCTGGAACGTTAGCGACTATTTTAATTCATCATGTAGGCGTATTACCACCGGGCGGAAAAGACTACTTAGCGCAAGCTGCTGATGCACTGGCTTGCTTTTTAGGCTTTGGGGTAATGATGAGCAATACGGTATATCAGTTTAAGGGCGGCTGTGGCTCGTGTTATAACCCTTATGCAAATCGCGAAGCGTCGTTGAACGAAACCCATACGGTATTTATGCATGCGTTAGTGAGTTACTTTAAAAATGATAAACGCTCTAAGCAGCATTTAAAACCGCATTTGCGCGGCCAATTTAAAAAAGCGCAAAAAGAAATTAAAGCATTAGTCAATAACTCAGCTAACCCGCTGTTATTAGCGTATATGCCAAACTAAGCAGAGATATTGTGTGAATTACTTAGACGAATTTTTACTGATTGCCGTAGCGCACTTTTTTGCAGTAGCAAGCCCAGGGCCCGATTTTGCTGTGGTATTAAAGCAAAGTGTGCAGCAAGGTAGGCGCAATGCTCTTTGGACTAGTGCAGGTGTTGGTGCGGCTATTTTATCATTTGAGCCGAAAAACTCCGTCCTTTAGGTCGGGGATGTAAGGTTTTAGCGCAACGCGCTAACAATAGAGCTTGAATCTTACAAAAACACTGTGTATCTTGTAAGGCATGAAAGAGATAGCGGTTAAACAACGGTTCTACCCAACACCTGAGCAAGTAACCTTACTTGAACAGACGTTTGGCTGTACGCGTTTTGTTTACAACTCTATTCTTCGTTGGCGTACTGATGCTTACTACAATGAGCAAATCAAGATTAACTACAGCAAAGCATCAAGCTATCTAACTGAACTCAAGAAAAACCCTGAGTTCCCTTGGCTTAATGATGTTTCTAGCGTTCCTTTGCAGCAAGCAATCAGAAACCAACAAACTGCTTTTAA
>NZ_JBEOOB010000021.1:0-72622 GCF_040308685.1 Pseudoalteromonas sp. 20-MNA-CIBAN-0454
TTTAAAAATGGCTCTACAAAATGATAAATCAAGCGATCAAAGCTGATGAGAATCGGTGATCAAAGTCATGAGAATACGCAACTTCCCTACTTTTTAAATACATACCCCCACCAGCGGTATTGGCAGTTAACATTTTATAAGCTTGTGTACTAAGCACCTACCCGCTATCTTTTTGCTAATGCCTAGTTGTGATCCACCGGCAATAAGCATTTTATTAGTTTTACTGTTCTTAAAATTAGCTAACAAGCTTTGCGTTAGTCTCAAAAATAGGGTTTAGGCTTTAAAGTGGGTTTTATTAAAGCGGCCTCATTCACTAAAGCGCGTTGCGGCTTACAAATAAAAATGAAATACGTTTTACTAATAGCGGGTCTAGTAACTATACCAATATATTTATTTATACATTCATCAAACAGATGCGAGATTTTATGAAAAGAATATTAGCCTTAGCGTTAACATCATCCGTTATATTTTATGCATCGCTCGCCCATGCAAACAAAACCGAAAAAGCCGTTTTAGCCGGAGGTTGCTTTTGGTGTATGGAAAGTGATTTTGAAAAGCTAGCAGGTGTAACCGATGTAATATCGGGTTTTACGGGAGGTAAACTTAAAAACCCAACTTATAACGGCAATCATCGTGGTCATTATGAAGCTGTAGAAATTACTTACGATCCTGCAATAGTTAGCTATAAAGCTATACTCGACCATTACTGGGTAAACATTGATCCCTTTGATGCTAAAGGCCAATTTTGCGATAAAGGGCCAAGTTACCTAAGCGCTATTTTTGTAGCTAACGAGCAAGAGCGCAAATTAGCAGAGCAATCTAAACAAGCAGTGAGCAAACAGTTCCCAAATAAAACCGTGGTTACCCCTATACTAAACACCAGTACCTTTTACCCAATTAATGGCGATGAAAGTTACCATCAAGATTATTATAAAAACAATCCTATTCGCTACAATACCTATCGCTGGCGTTGTGGGCGCGACAACCGCCTAGAAGAAATTTGGGGCGATAAAGCAAGCCATTAAAGTACCCACAATAAAATACCTTACTCAATACTAGATTAACTAACAGGCTGCTTATACTAACCAGCCTGTTATACGTTTTTAAAATACGTGTAAGGTATTAAAACTTAAACGAGGCAGAAAATCTAACACTACGAGGCGTGCCAGGTTGCACCCAAGCGTCTGAAAATGAGCTGATATAATAAGTTTCATTAAATAAGTTATCTAGCTCCCCTGTTAGCGTTATTGAGTCTGATACGGCGTAACGCATAAATGCCCGAGCAGTTATATAACTTGGCAGTGTAAAGTCGGTACCAAAAAAGCCATTTCGATCTCCCACATAAAGTAAACCACCACCCAATTTTAATGCTTTTCCATTCACTTCTGTCGACTTTACCAACTGTAAACTCAATTGATGCTGAGGAATATTTAACAGCGAGCTGCCTGCAGCTATATTTAGGCCAAAGTTGCTATCGTAAAATGAATTTTTGGTTGTTGCATCAACATAAGCATAAGACGCCCACAGGTTTAAGTTATTCGTTAGTTGACCATTTATATCAATTTCAAACCCTTTACTTTGCGCCTCCCCAATAGCGGCACTGGTAAATGCTGTTGGATCGTCTACTACCAACATATTTTGTTGCTCAACTTTAAATAAGGCTAAGGTGCCCACCAGCGCACCGTTATTTAAACTAACCTTAACGCCTACTTCCTTTGAAGTTGTTTGGTTTGGTTTAAAGCCGTTTCCCTGGGCGTCGGTACCAGAAAGCGGACGAAAGTTTTCACCATAAGCCGCATAAGCCGATATAAAGTCAGACACCGCATACACAGCCCCTAATTGCGGACTAATACGCGATTCTGTTTGTTTATACCCTGTATTAGTTAAACGATTATTAAGTGTTTGCTTAAAATCGTCTAAACGCGCGCCAAGACGTATATCTAGCTTATTGGTTAAACTTATTTGATCTTGTATAAATACGCCCAATGATTGCTGAATTTCAATACGATCAGTATGAGTGGTGGGTGCAGGTAGCGCATAAGCACCATACTCTGGGTTATATACATTAATATATTGATCGCCCTTTACCTGTAGTAAAAACTGATCGTTTTCAAATTTATCGGTATCAGCCCCTATAGTTAAACGATGCTCAAATCCTGAAAAATTAATATCGCCAGTAACTTCGCCGCGTAAAACCTTATAGTTTGCACTGTAATCTCGATAACGCCTAAAGCGATTAACCTCATCATTCACTACACCTGCAAAACCAGTTTCAGTGGCAAAACCGGTTAACTTAGTATCACGGTAATTAGCAGCAATTAATACACTCCAGTCGTCATTAATATCATGCTTTAGTTCAAGCTGATGGCCAATTACTTGTGCTGTAATAGGGCCATCCCCCGGCTCACCTAAAAATCGGTTTGCAGGAATAACCCCAAGCTCACCATTTATTGCTAACACTCCTCTATCAAAAGGTATTGTTTGCTTACTGTATTCAAGTTCGTAAATCAGTTCACTATTGTCGTTAATATACCAAGCTACTGATGGGCTAACGCCTTGTTTGGTTTTTTTAATGGTGTCTCTAAAGCTATTTGAATCTTCATAAAAACCGATCAGTCTAATTGCAACATCATCAGAAACCCCAGTGGTGTAATCTATATCAGCCCTATAGGTATCCTCACTTGCAACAGCAAGTTTTAGTTCGCCTGCGGTATCAAATGTTGGCCGTTTAGTTATTAAGTTAACCACTCCGCCAGGTTCTCCCCGGCCAAATAACGCAGCACGCGGCCCTTTTAGCACCTCAACCGAGGCAATACTTGACAGATCTCGCGTACCACCCAAGCCCCAGCCTATATTAAAGCCATTAACTAAGTAGTTACTCGAGAGGTTTTCATCTCCTGTAAAACCACGTAAAGCAAAATTATTTAACAGGCCACCAAAGTTATTTTGCCTAGCAACCGAAGCAGATAGATCCAATGCTTGGTTTAAATCCCATGCGCCAGCATTTTCAAGCGTTGCTAAATCGATTGTTTGCTCAGCTTGTGGTGTTTCTAAAGGCGTAAAGTTACTGCTGTATACATGGCGCGAGCCTATCACTGCAACCCTCTCTATAGCTGTATTAGCCTGATTAAATAGCGGTGGTTGCTCAAAGGCTGAGCTTGTTTGGCTGGTAAATAAGAAAACTAAACAAGCAGATAAATAAGTAAGCTTACGCTCTTTAAAATTGGTGTTCATTGTTAACCTTGTTAATTACATAACTAAAATTGAATTGCAGCCTAAAGCAGTAACTAGTGCTTAGTACTTATAGGCTGTTTGCAAAGCTTGGCATGTGAGGTAATGCCGCTTTTGTTGGATTACGTTTAAAGCGTTGACGTTTATAAAGTGCTGTAGCTTATAAACTGGTTACACAAATTTACGGCCATAGCCGTGTGATTAGAATTAATTAACTTACAAAATGACATGCCTAGCGTGATCATCACCAGCAGCGTGTAATTAATACTAAATACCCAGGTACGTGCTCATATAAGCATTCGTGCGGTACGTATGATTTAAGGTGTAGCCGTAGGCTAAAATAAATTCGGTGTGTTTGGTTAAGTGCTGTTGCTGCAAAGCGGCTTTATATTAAAGATAATACTGGGCGCCGTTTTTCGATAAAAGTTCAAAAAATTCAATAGATTAAATTGGCTTGTTCACCCTTGCTATTATCCATACTATATTGAGTAAACTAAAGCTGGCAGTCTTATACCATAAACGGTGTTTATTGCAATATTGGCATGAAGTTATTTATTATTAAAAATGAGACAGGCATATTAAAAAGGGATTAAAATGGGACAGGCACATATTACCTGGTTTATTTAACCTCAAAGTTCGTCATCGTTATTTACTAATTCCCTCTCACTTCTACGCTCTATTAGTTTATATAATTTAAGTTATTAGTAGATATATGTTTAGTAGGGATATCAGGCAGGTAAAGTTAGTTTCAAAGGTGGTTTGTTAAAGTTGTTGTTTAAGTTATCGCTGAAGGTGTGGCGCTCACCCTGCACCTTTGTACCATTTAACATCGTTATTCGCGGCTTGCTGCTTTAATCGTTGTTTACTCCCTGCAAAGTTTGAATATTTATGCCTAAATCGTTGAATCGATTCAAGCCATTGTGCTTCTTCTATATTCAGAGTAACTAGCACTTTAGGAATTGCTTTATTTATATATCCTTTTTTGTTTGGAGAAATTTGACGACCACTCCAATCTACTAATTCTAGGTAATCTAGTAACGCAAAAGGTATAGTGTGTTTTATGTTGTTAGCGCAAAATGGCTTTAGCTGACTTGGTTGACTTTGATCTTGAACACTATCTTTTTGCTTTGAGGGGTTATTTGTTTGAACCGTATTTTTAGTAAAGGCTGTCAATTGCGCTATACGTTCTTGAATAGAAGTAAAATCACTGTCTTCTAACGTACCGGCCATGTTTGCTCTAATAGGATTTAAATCGACATAGGCCATGCAACTAAGCAATGCGGTTTCATCTAATAATGCTTGTGATTTATAGCGCCCTTCCCAGTACTTACCTGTGCAGCTATCTTCCTTATTTGCTTCACGGGCAATGTATTCATTTAGGTTTTTCATATACCAGCTTATGTCGTAAAGTCTTTCTCGCCATTTAGCTATAATTTCATTAAAGCAAACTAAACTCGCATTATCTAACGGCTCGCCTTTTAAGTAACTATCCACCAAAGCGTGGCCATTATAAAGCCTATACCAGCGTTCAATTACTTCACTATCTGCCCAATCTAGTGCCTGCTTTCTATTAACATTTACAACTAAGTGATAGTGATTACTCATAATTGCGTAAGCTGCAATCTCTATGGCAAACACACTACTTAACAACTTTATACGCTCTACTAGCCACTCTCTGCGGTGATCAAAGTTTTTACCTGTGTATTTATCATCACCACACAAAAAAGCTCGCCTAACGCATCTAGCTATTAAGTGATAATAAGATGTTGATGCCAAATCAATGAGATTTTTTCTTGCGCGTGTCATAAAATACAAAACCAATAACCACTGGATATAATAACAGTAGTAGCTAATGTGAGTTTTGCAAATACTTTGTGCCTGTCCTTTTAAATCTTTTAAATCCTCTTTTTAAATCTCTTTAAAGCAAAAACATAAAATGATTAACAAAGTTATATATCAATTCAACGCCTGCAGCTTTAGTTTATTTTAAAATTATGTTTTGATGAATTAAAGTCAACCTTTATCCTTTTGCTCTTTTAATATCATTTAGAACAAAGTGGATACAAGCAAAAAAATAATAAGAGAACACAATGACACAATTTAATAACAATAGCGTAGTAATATTAAGCGCAGTACGCACTGCTATCGGTGGCTTTGGTGGCAGCCTTAAAAACTTCACTCCCGCTCAGTTAGGCACTATGTGCGCCAAAGAAGCATTAGCCAGAGCCAATATTTCACCAAAGCAAGTTGGTTCATGTGTGGTAGGTAAAGTGATACATAACGGTCCTAAAGACGCGTATTTGTCGCGAGTTATTGGGCTAAATGCAGGGTTACCAATTAGCAGTCACGCGGTAACACTCAACCGCTTGTGTGGTTCGGGTTTAGAAGCCATTATACAAGCAGCACAACAAATTCAATTAGGTGATGTAAACGCAGCTTTAGCAGGCGGAGCAGAAAGCATGAGTAGCTCAGGCTATACTCTAGCAAGTAATCGTTGGGGCCAAAAAATGGGTGATAGTACAGTAGTTGATGAGCTAACTACCACATTACAAGACCCATGGGACAACACACCTATGGGCGTTACCGCTGAAAGCATTGCAGAAAAATATAGCATTAGCCGCAAGCAACAAGACGCTTACGCAGCACAAAGCCATCATAAAGCGGCTAAAGCCATTACCGCAGGCTATTTTAAACAGCAAATAATGCCCATCGAAATTAAATCTCGTAACGGTAATCAAGTTTTTGATACTGACGAGCATGTTCGTGCTGACACAACGGTCGAAAAACTCGCCACCTTAAAACCCTACTTTAAACAAAATGGTACAGTCACCGCAGCCACCTCATCAGGTATTAATGATGGCGCAGCCATGTTAGTGCTTATGTCGGAGCAAAAGGCCAATGAACAAAGCTTAAAACCACTCGGTCGCCTAGTCGGTTATGCCAGAGCAGGTGTTGAGCCTTCATTAATGGGCACAGGGCCTATTCCTGCTGTGCAACAGGTGTTTGAAAAAACTGGATTAACTATTGATGACATGGACGTAGTAGAATCAAACGAAGCCTTTGCCGCACAGGCATTATGCGTAGGCAATGAGTTAAACTTTCCTGAGCATAAAGTAAACCCCAATGGCGGAGCTATAGCACTTGGCCACCCTGTTGGCGCAACCGGTGCTATTTTATCGACCAAATGCCTGTACGAACTGAAACGCATTAACGGTAAATACGGCTTGGTCACTATGTGTATTGGTGGCGGACAAGGTATAGCTGCTATTTTTGAAGCGCTTTAGTTATAAAAGATTTTAAAAGAAATAGCGGCTAAAAATAAGCCGTTTTAATTTAGTAAAAATAAAGTTTTGATTAGTAAAGGACATGATTATTAAAGGACAGGCATAAACCTGTTAATTGCTTTATGCCTGTCCCTTTTTATTTTCCTAGTTAAAATGAGTTTATTAGCAAATAGCCTGGGGTATAGAATCATTCATATTCCTAACCCACCTAGGAAAATGGCTTAGAAAATATCAGGGTTTAATTTACGGCACTGTTAATTATTTTATGCCTGTCCCTTTATTTTCTACCTAATTACCCTTTCTAAGATTTTTTCCTAGCCAATACTTACCTATTACCATGTATAATAATTTTAAAGGGAGATATAAATGCACATTGGTATCATAGAAGATCATCAACTAGTAAGAGATAGCTTTAAAAAGCTACTCGAATTACAGCCAGATTGGAAAGTAATAATAGAAGCTTGCAGCGTAAATGAAGCAAAGCTTGCGGTTGAACTAGAACAACCCGATATATTTATAGTGGATATATCGCTTAACGGTAAAGAAACCGGGCTTACTTTTTTATCTTACCTTTTTGAGCATTTTCCTAACATTAAAACCATTGTTGCCTCCATGCATGACCACGAACCCTATGTGAGTAACGCTTTGCGACTTGGCGCGTTAGGTTATGTGTCAAAACGCTCGGCTTCTGAAGAATTAATAGATGCGGTTAAGTCTGTAGCTTTGGGTAAGCGCTATATAAGCGAAGACGTAAACTTTGCCCTAACCACAGAAAGTAGCGCACTTACGCTACTAACAAATCGAGAAATAGAGGCCTTACCATTATTTTCTAAGGGGCTTAATGCCAAGCAAGTAGCACAAGCATTAGGAATAATGCCTAAAACTGCTCATGTCCATAAGGCAAATATATACACTAAGCTTAACGTTACAACTTCATTCGAGCTGTTAAAAATTGCAATAGATGTAGGAGTAATACAACTAGATGAGCTTACTTAGCCTATCCCCCTCGTTTAGTTTTTTTATTACTACAGCTTTTAAACAAGTAACCAAGCAGTTACTTGTTGGGCTTGTTTATTTTGTTATATTTGCTGCAACTTTTTGGCTCAGCAAAAATCTAGAAACAGTCCCTGAAAGCAGCGCAATTTTTATTCCTGCGGGCATTAAAATTGCCTTCTTTTTACTTTTACCTACAAAGTATTGGCTAACTTTATGGGTAACATCTCGTCTTCTCGCTGCCTTTGTGGGTGCTTTTAATAATGAAGTTTTAGCTCTTGCACAATGGGATTTTAATTTATTTCATGGTTTTTGGCAGGAGCTTTGCTTTGTTGCGCTTATTTATATTTTAAAAAACAGCCGTTGGCCGCCCAGTATTAACGATAGCCAAGGTATACTTTCGTTAATATTACTGGCTGTTGCTAGTACATCTATTAAATGGTTTGTATTTGCTAGTGCGTTTGAATTTACCAATATACTGGTTGCTACAGAATTATTACAGTACCAGTTAAATATGTGCCTTGGGGATATTACCGGCACACTATTAGTCACTCCGCTAATGATGCTAATTTTTAGCGTGAGGCATAAATTAAATAAATCGCTATTACTAAAAATGATGCATTTAGGGGCTGCTTTATTGTGCCTTTTATTAATTGTAATTTTTGTATATGCACTACGCCCCGACACCTACCCGCTACTAAGGCTCGCCTCGTTATTACCCATTATTTGGTTTTCGTATAGGTTTGGCTCTTTGGGCGCTGTAACCAGTGCCACGTTAATTAATAGCTTAATTATACTCGAGGCAAGCTTTACTCATGCCCCTGAAAACACTTATATAAGCCAGTTATTCATTTTAGCAAATGCAATTACCAGTATGGTTTTAGGCGCTGCAATTACTGAACTAAAACGTAAAAATAATGAGTTATATAAAACGAACCTAGAACTCAGAAAGCAGTTAACTAAAAACACACACCTTGCGGCTAAAATGGTTAGCGTACAAGAAAATGAGCGAAAACATCTTTCTCAAGAGTTACACGACGAGTTGGGTCAAAATCTCACTGCTTTAAAAACTGACTTATCTATTTTGTCTCACATGAGTAATAAAGATACTCAGTCGTTTGTTAAAAGCTTAAAAACGAATGCCAATACCATGTACGATTCGGTATACCAATTAATGCATTACCTTCGCCCACGCGAATTAGACGAACTTGGCTTAAATAAGGCAATAACAGCCGGGCGACTAAAAAGTTTACTGCATAAGGCAAAAATTAATTTTCAGGCCGACTTTAAAATTCATAAAGCCCTGTCAAAAGATCATGAAATAGCTATTTATCGAATATGCCAAGAAGCTGTAACTAACTGTGTTAAGCATAGTAATGCCAGCAAAATGCATATAGAACTCGTAACCGATAATAATTTTATTACACTAACCATTAGTGATAATGGCAGTTTAGCAACACTTGCTAACAACTCGTGTAATTATGGTTTAGCTTTTATTGAAGAGCGCGCAATGGCATTGGGCGGAACTTTTGAAGTGTGTGTAAAAAATGGCTTTACCATTAAGGTAAAGCTTCCTTTTTACTTTGATTAGTTAGCACATTGCTTAATTTGTAAATTGCTTAGCAAATAAAAACTTGTTTAGTATAAAACTTTTGCCTTAATTGGCCTGCTTCTATATGTTCGGGATTAACTTGTATTTCAGCTTGGTTACCTATTAGCTGCAGTAGCATACCTTGTGCTATTTGGCTGTTGCCAAGCCTTGACTTTACCACCACTTGCTTGCCTATAGCGCCTTGTAATCGTGGCTTTGGCAAACTAGGCTTGCTAATTGGTTTTAACCCTTCCGACTTTGCAAATAAGTTTACGCAGTGCTGCTTAGCTGCAACTATCAAATCGTCTTTACCTTTAACCACGTCAACATTATTTAATAAATGGATAAATGCTTGATTAGCTCTATCAAACTCTGTAGACACATCAGTTAAACCCCGTATAGCTGCCCATTTTCGAATGACTATATATTTACCCTTTTTAATACGCGCTAAACTAATTGAGGCACCTGTCATTTTGCTATACCACTCAATACGATAGCAAAATGAGCCTAGGCTATGTAAAAACACCGTAATATTGCCAAATTCCTTTGTGCTTGCTTCAATTAAACTCATTTTACTTCCCTAACGTCCTAGTTAAATTGAGTTTATTAGCAAATAGCCTGGTATAAAATCATCCATATTCCTAATCCATCTAGGAAAATGGCTTAGAAAATACAAGTGGATTAATTTACGGCACTGTTAATTATTTTATGCCTGTCCCTTTATTTGTCTTAAAGAACATAATTGTTAGAATGCCCTCCTATTTCCCCATCAAGAGACACAATGGCAAACTTCAATACTCATCTTAATACTGCGCTAATCATCACAGGCTTAGCCTCAGCCACCTTATTATCTGCAGAACATATTGATTTAAAGGGCGCGCTCTGGTTATGGTTTTTAGGCTCAATCGGCGGTTTATTACCAGATATAGATTCAGATAACTCCACATCACTCGACACTATTTTTAACTTATTTGCACTCAGCGCTGTATTACTGGTACTGCATTACATAACCACTGAGCTAATTATTAAAATTAGTTTTATCGAGTTAATTGTAGTGCCCTTATTAGTTTACGGATTTATGAAATATATTATTAGACCACTTTTTGAATGGATCACAGTACATAGAGGCAGTTGCCACTCTTTACTATTTATACTGCTATGCGCGCTATTAACAACTCAAGTAACATGGGAACTGAATGATCAATCAACCCCACAAGCAGCCACCTTTGCCTGGTTAACGGGTGGGTTTATTTTACTCGGAGGATTAATTCATTTATTGCTGGATGAAATTTACAGTGTAGATTTAAGTAATGTCACAATTAAACGCTCTTTCGGGACCGCTCTAAAAATAGCTGACTTCGATAATAAATTAATTACATTGTCGTCAATTATTGCCATTGCAGGTTTAATCTATGTCGCTCCCCCTACAAAACAAACTATCACAGCGTTAAGTGATTGGTCTCACTTTAGATTTCAATCTTTAAAAATTAGATTTTAAGCCCTCTATACGCATAATGATACGTATAGCGAAATCAAGTGAATAACATTGACACCCACCCTAGTTTTTCAAAGTGATTAGCGTGGGTGTCATTATAATTTTCTTCTTTGTGTTTGTTTCAATTAAACTCATTTTATTTCCCTAACTTCCTAGTTAAAATGAGTTTATTAGCACTTAGCCTGGTATATAATCATCCATAGTCTAATCCACTTAGGAAAATGGCTTAGAAAATACCAGGATTTAATTCACAGCACTGTTGATTTTTTATGCCTGTCCTTTTCTTTTATTTTGTTTAAACTATTTATTATAACTTTTTATCTGCTCTGATTTTATCTTTCAGCTCTTCAATTAATTTTGCACCTTTTGCAACCTTATTTGTGCCACCATACTCACGATATAGATCATAAGTTGTAGCTAAAGCATAATTAAACATATCATCCGTTAAATCTTCTTGCTTTAATTGAGCGATTTGATTACTACCGGGATAAAGGCTGTTGGTCATTAAACAACTTACTGTATATAGGATGTAGAACTTAATATCCGCTATTTCAATAGTAGTATATGCTTTATCTTTTTTTAACTGCTCCTCAATTTTTCGTCCTAGAAGTGCAACTAAGTAATAAGTCTGTAAATCATTATTTTTATGGAACAATTTAGAATAAGACTCATCATCTTCTAATAAAGTTGATGGTCTAGCTCTTGCAAAGTTTGGTTTTTGCATTAGTACTGAAATTAAACACTGAGACATGAAAGGGACACTAATTATTTCTTTAGGCTTCTTCCCTTCATTTTTATAAAAGTTCTTTCTTCGATCATAATAAAGACCTCTCGGCTTAAGAAAATCTTCTATTTGACGATGTACTTGATCTGTTGCTCTCAAAGAAGATTTTGGAATTGGAGTTTGACTATTTGTTGCACGAATAATTCGATCACGTGTTTCTTCACTTTCTGCAACAATTATTCTGACAAGAACATCTCGATTTTCACCTTCTATCTTATCTTTGTTATTATTATAAAAACGGTGTATTTCAGAAGATGTTTGTAATCCATTTACAATTTCTGGGTTGTGTACAACTAGTTCTTTCCCCCCTGGTGCAGCAACTTCACTTGCTAAAATAGTTACACCATTATTTAGCCACCAAAACTCTTCGTCACCAGGGTTTTCTAGTGTATCTTGGATTTCATTATTTACGTTTGTTTTGCCCTGATAGTCACGAACATTAGACTCAAAAATATGCCGAATTAATTTACCATTTTCATCTGTAATAAAGTTGTAATAATCAACTAAATTTGTAAGTGCTATAAATACTTGTCCTGATGTTGATAATGGAGTTTCAGATATTTTCAAACGAAACACATCATTTGGTCTTTCTTGTGTCATTTTGACTAGTTTTTCGGCTCCGAGAAAATGAACTTTTGCTTCTGAAGCAGGTAATTTATCAATGATGTCGTTTTCTAAGGATGCTGCCTGCTTATATACATTAGGGTGAATATCAATACCTTTTGAAACATAATAAACACTAATTTTCAATCTTGGTTTTTTTGTAATTAGCCCCACATAAGTTTTTTTAAATAATTCAAACGCAGATAACACGTGCTCGTTATATTGGCCAATATAGTCTTCAGGATTAAAGTCTAAATCAAAGAGACTTCGGCATAACCTTGATAACTTCAATAGTGGATCTTCTGAAAATTTATTTTCATATTTTGATTGAATTAATACAAATTCAATATCTACATTCTTTTTATACTTATCCGCTAAGTCATCATCTTCTTTAACCAGTTCACCATTTACAAATAAATAAAGCGAATCGGCACCACCGTCATGACTTTTACCTGCGATACCGGTATTTATTTCGTCATAACTTAATTCATTCTCTTTTAATACCTGAAGCGCGGAGTAAAATTCGAAGAAATCACTCAATGGTATATTTTCTTCTAAATCTTCCATTTCTTGTTTAATTATTGCATCAAGTAAGATTTGATTATTTTTGGACATTTCCTTTCCTATAATTAACGATGAGCAATATGGACTCGTAAAGTTATAACGTCTTAGTATTTATACGTTACGTTGTTCGACAAAAACATATAATTCATTTATAAACAAGAAGTTACAATTTCTATTTTGTAACCTTTATAATTTAATCCCAAAACGACTTTTAATAATGTTATGGGACAAAACCTACAGAACTGTATTTATATACAGTATCAAATTAAATTTATTTTTTATAAAAACGCATCTGCAATTATCACCTCTTTAAAACCTTGAATCATTTTCACAAGGTATCCCGTCGTTATCGCCATCCATTTTTGTATTCGGGCAGTTTTTTATAAAGAATACAGCTTCGGCTCGTGAGGTCATTTGGCTGCAGTGTTGCCTGCCATCGCAGCTAAAATTTTGAGTGTTTTTAGGAATAACTGCCTTTGGGTATTTCTCATCAAAGGTGGTTAAGTCGGCATTGGTAATAACGGGGGTGTTGTTTTTATTGCCTGCATGAGTGTTTGCGAAGTACCTATTGTATGCGCTAAAACCTATGCTTAATATAATTACCAGCGCAACAAGGTTAGCTAAAGTGCTCGACTTCTTTTTTGCTTTACTCATTTTAAAGGGTTTATTAAAAGCAGCTGTTTTTGCTAGTTTGGTTTCTACTTTGCTTTCAATTACGCCTTCAATGCGGCAGTTTACGGCTTTGCTTTTACCATTGGGATTAGTAGCTACCTCAAAATAGATAGTGTCGCCTACTTTGGGTTTGCGGTTCATGTGTTTAAGCGAAGATATGTGTATAAAGGTGTCGTGTGCAACACTGCTAGATTTAATAAAACCATAGCCTCGGTTGTCGTTCCACGACGTTAACAATCCTTTGTTCATTGGTGTTCCTGATTTTTATACTTTTTATTAGTTATTTTTTATGTGTTACTTATGCAAACTATACGTTTCTAAAAGTGGTCGGTAAACTTATTTTAAGTAATTTTAAAATTAAACTACTTTATAGCCATTGCTTGGCGGTATTTTAATTAACTAATTATTGAATAGTGATTGAATAACGAATGAATTACATAGGGTGGTTTTAATTTGCGGTGCTGTTGATTATGATGGCGCTAGAAATACTTAATAAGTCTGTTGTGCTTTAAATTTTTTAGTAAGGATCATCTTATGTCTAGCTATAACGAATCTCCAGAGCAAGTTACTAAAGCGACCGAAGATTATGTAATGCAGCAAACTATGCTGCGAATTAAAGACCCAAAACCGTCATTAGCATTTTATGAAAACGTATTAGGTATGAAGTTGTTGGGCAAATATGACTTTCCTGGTATGAAGTTTACCCTGTACTTTTTAGGTTACGAGCAACAACTGCCTGCGGGCGATGATAAAACCAAAGCTGAATGGGTGTTTCGCCGCCCTGCACTAATTGAGCTTACCCATAACTGGGGCACAGAAAACGACGATAGCTTTGCAGGCTATGTAAGTGGTAACGAAGAGCCAAAAGGCTTTGGCCATATTGGTATTAGCGTACCCGATGTATACGCCGCGTGCGAACGCTTTGCAAAATACGATGTAGAGTTTGTAAAAAAACCAGACGATGGCTCGATGAAAGGTTTGGCGTTTATTAAAGACCCCGACGGTTATTGGATAGAAATACTCTCGGCCGAGGGCATTACCGAAATTATTATGTCTCAGTAATAACTAGGGCGTATGTATTAAATTATAAAGCCAGCAGCTAAGCTGGCTTTATTGTTTGCAGGCGTTGTTAATTAAACTTAGTTTATTTAGGAGCGTTTCGCTGTGAGGGATCTTTAGTAAAGCTGCTTAATACTTCAGTTGGATTTTGAGTTAACTTTTGCTGTTGAGCAGCCTCTGCCCACCAGGTTAATTGGGTAAATGTACGTGAGAAGTAATTAAACCAAGTGTCTTGTTCACTTTGATCATTGAACGAGCCATTTTCAGCCATTACCTCTTGCGCTTTTGGTACATGGATCATTGCTGATACGGGTAAGCAGCCTAATTCACTTAAAAAGTTACGCATACCCATTGCGGCGCGCATACCACCCCATTGCCCAGCGGAATGGATAACCTAAACTCTGGATAATAAATCTATCTCAAGCAGCTACTTTCTGCGCTAACTGCGTTGAATTCACTTGCAATAGGCCAGCTATTGACGCGTAAATTCGCCTTGTTTTCACTAAAAGTCTCTGGCTAGAGAAAATAAATTTAAATATAACAATGATTCAATACGTTAGTAAATCTCTTAACCAGAGTTTAGGTTAAGCAACAATTGCGCTGGGTTTGTACGAAAACAGTGAGCTGCCAAAATGATTTAATAAGTTGGCCAGTGCTGGGCTCATAGAATGGTTGTACTCTGGGCTGACCATAATGTAGCCATCGGCTGCGGCAATTTTATCGGCTAGGGTATTTAGCTGCTCGGGAGCTTTACTTTTGGGATAAGCAAAGTGTGGCTTAAATACCGGTTCGAGCGGGTAATCTAGCGCGTCGATTAGCTCTATTTCGTGTGTACTAAATTGGCTTTGCAAACACGCTATACATGCTTGGGCTACGCGCTCGCCAAGCCTTGCTGGTTTAGGTGGTGTGCTATTGCGTACTGTGCCTAAAAATACTAAAAACTTCATGTATATTCCCTCGTTGTTTAAATTACTTTTTTAGGATTGGTAATTAAGCTCAGGGCTGCAGTGCCTGTGCAGCAAGCTCTGCAAGTACATTGGCAAGCTTTGTAGCAACAGCGCATTGCCCTGCACCATGGCGCTTAGTTAAATAGCTAGGATCGTTGTAGCTCAACCATACTTTTGCATTGGCGTCTTGCCAAACAAGTGCTTTAAGCGGTAAATCAATCCCCATTGTTTGCGCGCACTGCATTAAAGGAGTACCGCCTTGTGGATTACCAAATATAATAACTTCGGTATAGCCAAGCTGCTGCCCTACTTTTTTAGCCCCTGCGGCGTGATCAATACGTGCAAAAATTGTCAGTCCTTTATTTTTAGCCAGTAGCTCAAACTTATTCATAGTGGCTTTGGCGCTTTGCTGGCTTTGTAGTGTTATTAGGCCGTTTGTTGCTTTAGCCGGAAAAAACACAAAAAGTAGCGCAAATACAAAAGTGGTGCTTAATAGTTTCATGTATAAACTCTGGTTTGGTTAAACATATGAGCAACCAACTTAGCATGTAATTTAGCCACAAAAAAGCCAGCGGTTAAGCTGGCTTGGTATATATGCAATAACTTTGCGCTAAAACATTATTTACGCAGTGCGTCTATGCGGGCGTCAAGCGGTGGGTGCGACGAAAACAACTCAGCCATACCTTTACCACTGGCGATACCAAACGCCATCATTGAGCCTTCTAGTTGCGAAGGATGATTTTGCTTTAATCGCTCAAGGGCTGAACGCATTTTGTCTGCGCCTACTAGTTTGGCAGCGCCGCTGTCGGCAGCAAACTCACGTTGGCGGCTGTAATAAGCCACTATAACGCTGGCTAAAATGCCAAAAATTACTTGAAACAACATATCGAACAGGAAGTAGGTCCAGCTGTTGCCGCCCTCTTGTTCATCGTTGTTACTGTTTATAAAGTTATCGACTATGCCTGCTAGCACTTTAGCGGCAAATATAACAAAGGTGTTTACCACGCCTTGTATAAGTGTAAGCGTTACCATGTCGCCATTAGCAATATGCGATACTTCGTGGGCAAGTACGGCTTCGGCTTGATCTTGGCTCATGCTGTGTAATAAACCTGTGCTTACTGCCACTAGTGAGTTGTTTTTACTTGGGCCGGTGGCAAATGCGTTCATTTCTGGGCTGTCGTAAATGGCCACTTCTGGCATTTTAATGCCGGCTTTTTGCGCTTGTGCTGCAACCGTAGTTACTAGCCAATGTTCGGTTTCGTTACGTGGTTGGGTAATAACATGTGCGCCGGTTGATTTTTTAGCCATCCATTTCGACATAAATAACGAAATAAACGAGCCACCAAAACCAAACACAGTAGCAATCATTAGCATACCGCCTAAGCTACGGTTGCTTAGTCCAAATACACTCATCACTATTGAAAGCACTACACCTAATACCAACATAACCGCGAGGTTTGTTAGTAAAAATAAAAAAACACGTTTCATACTTGTCCTCAAAAAATAATATCGATTGCGGTACTATTAATATGTTTAGTACGTTTGGCACTAAATTGATTAAAAGCAATCACTGCGTTATGACACAGTATGTCACAACGTCAGCGCTATTCTGTGACAAACTATGTCGTAAAACAAGTGTTTTTTATGTGTTTAGTGCGAAATTTTCTAGCAATGTTTTATATATTTGTAATTTAGGGGTTTGCTCACTGTATGGGCTTATTGCCAGTATAGGAAAGGGTAAACGTAATTTAAGTGAATCAAGATTAGCTTGGTACTCGTCCATGTTTGGCTCAACCTGATTTGCAATCCAGCCAATGCAATTTATACCCATACTTTGCATATGTGCAGCCGTAAGTAGCGCATGATTTAAGCAGCCTAACTTCATACCTACTACTAATATTACCGGCAGTTGCTCTGCTTTAACCCAATTGTATAAATAATCTGTGTTGCTTATAGGCAGCGCCCAGCCACCAGCCCCTTCGGTAAGTATGTAATCGGCACCTTGCTGTTTTATGTTTTTATACGCGCTGCTTAGCTTATCTGCAGTAATAGTAACCCCTGCTTGCTCGGCGGCTATGTGCGGGGCAATAGCAGGTGCAAAGGCAAACGGATTAATTACATCGTACTTGGCACTTACCGTTGCGCTTTCCATTAATATTAGTGCATCGGCATTTACTAGCTGATCAAACGCCATTTCGCAGCCAGACGCGAGCGGTTTAAAACCAATTGCTTGCTTTTTATGTTGGGCAAGTAGCTTTAGTAATAAACTGGTAACGTGGGTTTTTCCGGCGTCGGTGTCGGTGCCGGTAATAAAAAATTCTTTCATGGCGTTATTCACCTTTGCTGTTTTATTTAACGGTTTTTATTTAGCGATTTTTATTTAACTGGTTTTTATTTACCAAGTGCTAATAGCATAACGTGATACGACACGTGCGCTTTATTATTTTTAAGCGGATATGCGCTGCATACCTGCTGCAAAGCGTGCTTAGTTAACAAGCCTCTGCGCGTATTACTGTGATTTTGCGCTGTAGCACCTATGGCCTTAATAGAGCGAATGGCATTTAATGGCGATGTAAACTCATCGCAATACAAGGCTTTTTGCATTGTATTAATAGTAAACCCAGACTTTTGGACTGATTGGTTTATATGCTGTTCGCTATTAAAGGTATTTATATGGCTGTTGTTATCAAGTGCGCTAAATGCGGTTTTTATCTCGTTAAGCGAGCCTTCAATAACGCAGCTAATATAGGCTTGCCCGCCTGGTTTGAGCGCAGTATAAAGCGATTTTAATAATTGAGCAAAATCGGCCGACCATTGCACTGCAAAGTTACTGTAAATAATATCAATACTATTGGCTTGCAGCGGAAGATTATCCATATCGGCGCATAGCCGTGGCGTATTTAGTGCGCTGCTTTGTAGCATGTTTAAACTAAGATCCATGGCAATAACGCTGCCAAATAATGTTTGCAAAGTATGTGTATTAACTAATGGCCCTGCGCCTAAGTCGATACACAGTTTGGCTTTATTACTGCTATTTGCATTCGCTTTTATAAGTTTAAATAAATCATCTGCGGCTTGTTTTTGCACATTAGCATGGTGGTTATAACTGCTGGCTGCTTTTGAAAATTTACTCTGCGCCCCTTTTTTAAGGCTACAGCTTGGTAATAATATAGGCCCTGCTGATAATGATTGTATATTTAACGGCTGCCTATTTGGCTCTGTATTTAATGGCTGTGTAGTTATAGAAGCAGCATTTAAAAGTGTTTGAGCAATCATACTAATGCACCTACTAAGCTATTAACTAAATGGTTAATGTCGTGCTTTGTATGCGCTGCGCTGAGTGTAATTCGCAAACGTGCGGTGTTATGAGCAACGGTTGGCGGGCGAATAGCAGTAAGCCAAACACCGTATTCTTTAAGTTTACTAGCCACGTTTAAGGTGTGCTCGGCGCAGCCTAAAACAATGGGCTGAATAGCGGTACTTGACTCCATTACGCCAATATTATGTTGTTTAGCAAGTTGCTTAAAGTAGCTAATATTTGCGTTTAATTTAGCGCGTTTATCATCTGCGGTTTTAATCGCTTTAATACGTGCAAGAGTAAGCCCTGCAATAAGCGGCGACATAGCCGTGGAATAAGTGTAATCGCGATTAAATTGCAGCATGTAATCAATAAAATGTTTACTGCCTAATACACACGCGCCGCTACTGGCTACCGCTTTGCCAAAAGTAATAACCAGTAACTCAGGTAGTTGCTCGGTATTAAGCGCCTCGCAGCTGCCTAATCCGGTTTTACCTAATACGCCAAAACCATGAGCGTCGTCTATCATTAGCCAAGCATTGTGCTGTTTGGCTAACGCCAGTAGCTCGCTAAGTGGCGCTTTGTCGCCATCCATCGAAAATACACCTTCGCTTATAATTAGCTTATTCTGCGCTGTTGATTTTTCTAAGCGGGCGCGTAAATGGTTCATGTCGTTATGATTAAAACGGATTAAAGCGGCGTTAGCATGCAGTGCGCCGTCTATTAGGCTGGCATGATTAAGCTTATCTTGAAAAACAGCACTGTGCTGCGCTACGGTTTTATCTTGAAACAGCGCTTTTATTACACTGCTATTAGCACTAAAGCCCGAGCTAAACAGCATAGCGGCTTCGTAACCTAACTGTGCGCATAAATACTGCTCTAGTGCGTGTTGCTGAACTTGATAACCGGTAACTAACGCTGAGCTGTGACTCCCTAATGCCGGTAATTCATTTAAAGCAATTGCGTTATCGCCAAAGCCTAAGTAGTCGTTACTGGCAAAATTAAGATAGGTTTTGTTATTAATAGTAATTTTGCGCGCCGTAGCATGCTGTACTTGGTGGCGTTTACGCAGTAGCGCATCGTGCAAGCAAGCTTGCAGATGCGTATTTATAAATTCAAATGACATTTGGCTGTGTTTACCTAGGCTTAGTTATAGCTTAGTTATTACTTAGTTATAATTATGGTTATGCTTCGTAAAATAACTTAGACGTTGCTTTGTCGGCCACTTGCGATGAAAGCGACGCGGCTACGGCTTCATCTGAATAGTCGTGACGAGTTTCTGGGTTCATCCCTAACTTTTTAATTAAGGCCATATCGGCATCGGCATCTGGGTTTTCGGTGGTAAGCAGTTTGTCGCCATAAAATATAGAGTTAGCACCTGCAAAAAAGCACATTGACTGCATTTGCTCGTTCATGGCGTTGCGCCCTGCCGACAAACGCACATAGCTTTGCGGCATCATAATGCGCGCGGTTGCAATTGTGCGTATAAACTCAAAATGATCTAAGTCATCTACGTTTTCAAGCGGTGTGCCTTTAACTTTAACCAGCATATTAATGGGTACGCTTTCTGGTTGTTGATCTAAGTTGGCCAGTTGCATTAATAAGCCATAGCGATCGGCTGCTTGCTCGCCCATACCTACAATACCGCCCGAACATACTTTCATACCCGCGTCGCGTACATTGCCTATGGTATCTAGGCGGTCTTGAAAAGTTCGGGTAGATATAATTTGCTCGTAATACTCAGGCGAGGTGTCAAGGTTATGGTTGTAGTAGTCAAGCCCAGCATTGCGTAGTTCGTGGGCTTTTTCGTTATTAAGCATGCCTAGGGTCATACAGGTTTCTAGGCCAAGCTCTTTTACTTCTTTAACCATTTGCGAAATATACGGCATGTCTCTGTCTTTTGGATCTGACCACGCGGCACCCATACAAAAACGAGTTGCGCCTTTTTGCTTGGCTAAACGCGCTTGTTCTACTACTTTTTCTACCTCGATTAGGCGTTCGCGTTCTAAATCGGTTCGGTAATGCCCAGACTGCGGGCAATATTTACAATCTTCTGGGCAGGCACCGGTTTTAATCGATAATAAAGTAGAAATTTGCACTTCATTTGGGTTGAAATTAGCACGATGAACCGATGCGGCTTTAAATAGTAAATCGTTAAATGGCATTTCAAATATTGCTTTAACTTCACTGTGGGTCCAGTTGTGACGAACAGGTGCAAGTTCCATAGTTTTCTACTCTCTTTATTTTTTTCATAACGGTGATATTGGCTTAGTCTACTTCTTGAAGTACCATTGTCAACGAACCCAAGCCCACTTAAGTTTACATATGATTAAAAAGAATACGATTGACCTGAATTTTGATCGCCAGCATATTTGGCACCCTTATACCTCTATGACCAAGCCTATAATGGTTTACCCTGTTACCCACGCAAATCATAATATTATTGAGCTTGAAACAGGCGAGCAACTCATTGATGGCATGGCCTCATGGTGGAGCGCTATACATGGCTATAACCACCCAGTTTTAAATAACGCCATGATTGAGCAAATTAACTCTATGAGCCACATTATGTTTGGCGGATTTACCCATAAACCCGCTGTAGAGCTGTGTAAAAAGCTAGTAAGCATTACCCCTGCTAGCTTAACTAAGGTATTTTTAGCCGATAGCGGCTCGGTAAGTGTTGAAGTAGCTATAAAAATGGCACTGCAGTATTGGCTTAGCCAAGGCATTACTAACAAACAAAAATTAATGACCCCCTACAAGGGCTATCATGGCGATACCTTTGCGGCTATGAGTGTATGCGATCCAGTTAATTCAATGCACAGTTTGTACAGCGGCTTTTTACCCGAGCATATTTTTGTACCAGCCCCGGTAAGCCAATTTAATAGTGAATTTAACCAAGCTGAGGCAACCGAGCTTGAAGCGTATTTTAAAGCGCACCACCAGAGCGTAGCGGCATTTATTATTGAGCCAATTGTACAAAATGCTGGTGGCATGAACTTTTATCACCCTGAGTACTTAGCCTGCGTACGCAAGTTATGCACGCAATATAAGGTGTTACTTATATGCGACGAAATAGCCACTGGCTTTGGCCGTACCGGTAAATTATTTGCCGTAGAGCATGCTAATATTCAGCCCGATATAATGTGTATAGGCAAAGCACTTACTGGCGGCGCTATGACCCTATCGGCCACTCTTACCAGTGACAAAATAGCCACAGGTATAAGCGAAGGCGAAGCCGGTGTATTAATGCACGGTCCTACTTTTATGGGCAACCCGCTTGCCTGCGCTGTGGCCTGTGCCAGTATAGATTTACTGCTTGAGCAAAACTGGCAGCAGCGCATTGCCAATCTAAACAGCCAACTGCAACAACTCAATAAATGCAAAGAGCTTGATGACGTAGCCGATGTACGCACTTTAGGCGCTATTGGGGTGGTAGAGCTAACAGCGGAAGCAGGCAATGTTGATGTGGCTAAAATTCAGGCTTATTTTGTAGCACAAGGTGTATGGATACGCCCCTTTGGTAAACTTATTTATTTAATGCCGCCATATATTTCAGACCAGAGCAGCATAAAAACCTTGTGTGATGCCATTTATAACGCCATTAAAGGCAAGCATTACGCTTAAACTTACCGCTAAATTAAAGTTTTAGGGTTAAAAGTTGTACACACTTTGCCCTAATAAACAAACAGCCCCTTAACTCACCTTTAGAGTATTGATCTCAGTGATCTTTACCTATATGATAATACCTATCATTTACAGTTACCTTTTCGGACTCTTTTATGAACTTATTATTTAAACCAGCTAAAGCGTTAGGCGTAAGCCTGTTATTAGCCTCTGCTTTTATAACGCAACCGGTACTTGCTAATGGCCCTATTGGCGAGCATGTTAATCACCTTCAGGCTAATCTTAAAAGTTACGCCGAAGAAGTAGAGTGGATGGTTGGCAAAGTCGATACTATGGTAAGCGACTACGATACCAAAGGTGCTAAAGCGGTAAAAACAGATGACCTTATTGAATATTGGGAATCGGTTAAATTTCACAGCGCCATAGAAACCAATTTTGTACCTGTTTACGCTTCTATTTGGCAAGGTATTTACGGCGTAAAAATGGCTATCGAAAACAAACAGCCTGCAGCTGAAGTTCGTAAACAACAACAAGCCATGAACAATGCCCTATGGCAAGGCCTTGGCGCTGTTAAATTAGCGGCTAAATTTCAGCAACAGGGTTTATTAGCAAATGTAACAACAACGGCAACCAAAGAAATGACCCAAAGTGCCACTATCGACGAAATTAAGCACCGACTCGATCGTGTTGTTGCAAAATTTGCTGAGCGTTTAAACGACGAAGCCACCGAAATTGTACACGACACTTACCTACACTTATTTGAAGGCGTAGAAGGCACACTAATAGCGCAAGACGCTAACTTAGTTGAAGTGTTAGAGAAAGACTTTAACGTAACACTGCCACTTGCTATTTCTAGCAACAAAAGCGTAGACGAAGTACGTAATGTAATAAGCGACATGCAAACAAAATTAGATCGCGCTAAAACGCTGATCGAAAAAGCCGAAAAAACACGTAAGGATGTATTTTAAGTGAAGCGTAGGACCTTTATACAAGGCCTGGTTGCGCTTGGGGCTGTGGGTGCATTACCACTGCCTCTTGCTCGCGCACTAGCGGCCAATATAGCAAACCCTGTGTCTGTAGATAGCTTACCTAAACTAGAGGGTGAGCTTACGCTTTATTTAGGGCGTGGTGAAGGTGGCTTATACGAAAACGTATTACAAGCTATCGAGAAGAAAAATCCAAACCTTAAACTCGGTATACGCCGAGGCCCAACTGCTGCATTAGCAAATACCATAGTAGCTGAAGCAAAAGCAGGCGTTCGCCGTGCTGACTTATTTTGGGCGGTTGACTCAGGCGCAATTGGTTTAGTTACCGATGCTGGCCTTGCACAGCCAATACCAAGTGATTTATCGGCTCAGTTACAACCGCAATTTAGATATAAAGAATGGACGCCGGTAACCGGCCGTATTCGTACCTTGCCATACAACACGTCGCGTTTAACTAAAGAGCAAATTCCAACCAGCATTATGGAAATTGCCGACAGCGATTTAAGTATTGGTTGGGCCCCTGCTTATGCATCGTTCCAGTCGTTTGTAACTGCAATGCGAATTTTAGAAGGTGATGACAAAACCGCTAAGTGGCTTAAAAAAATTAAAAAGCGCTCTAAAACCTATGCCGGTGAATTAGGTGTAGTTATGGGCGTTGAGCGCGGTGAAGTTGATATTGGTTTTGCCAATCACTATTACACACTTAGGTTAAAGTCGGGTAAGCCCGATGCTAAGTTAGATTTAGCTTTTACCCAAAACGATGCGGGCTGTTTGGTCAATGCCTCAGGGGTGTTAGCTTTAAGTGACGATCCGTTAGCAACTAATTTTATGCGTTATTTACTAAGCACCGAAGTGCAAAGCTATTTAGCCAGTGAAGCTTACGAAATCCCACTTGTTAATGGCATTAGTGTGCCACAGGGCATACCGTCTTTATCGAGTATTTCGCCGCCTAAAATTGATTTAACTCAGCTCGCCGATTTACGCCCCACTATCGATTTAATGCGCAGTAGCGGCGTACTGTAATGCGACTACCAGCATCCTACCCAATGGCGCTGCTTGCAGCGCTCATTACGCTTACCCCTATTTATGTGTTAATTACCCTTGCCAGCGACACAAGCTCAGTATTTGACAGCCATAACCTCGACATTTTAGCTAATACCTTATCGTTAATGGCGTTAACTGTATTGGGTTCTATTTTAATTGGCGTGCCACTGGCGTTTATTAGTGCTTATGTGCATTTGCCATTTAAAAAATTATGGCTGGTTATATTTGCAGCTCCCTTAGCTATACCGAGTTATATAGGGGCGTTTACACTTTATGCAGCTTTTGGCCCTGGGGGGGAAATAAATAACCTGCTTGGTATTCCAACGCCCTCAATGGACGGCCTTAGCGGCGCAGCCATAGTAATGACCTTGTACACATTTCCGTTTGTAATGATGACCACCCGCTCGTCCTTACTCAGCCTTGATGCCAGTATGGTAAACGCTGCACGTACACTGGGTATGTCGATGACACAAAGTGTATTTAAAGTAATATTACCCCGCGTAGTTAATGGTATTGCCGCGGGATCTTTGCTTGTTGCACTTTATACTTTATCTGACTTTGGTACACCGGCAATGATGCGCTTAGATACCTTTACCCGAGTTATTTATGTGGAATACAACGCCTTTGCTTTGGGCCGTGCGGCTATGCTCTCGTTGCAATTAATGGTTATTGTTGGCTTTTTATTAATGATTGAATCACAAATAAAAACCGCCACTGAACGCCAAGGCAGACCACTTATTTTATTCCCTAAAAAGTGGCAGTTAAGCGCTATGTTTATAACTTTTGCGCCTATTTTGTTATTAGCCATTGGCTTACCTTTAGCTATATTTTCGTTGTGGCTGGCACGGGATGGTTTTAGCGGCTTTGATTTTAGTATTGCTTGGAACTCAACATATGCCTCAGCAATTGCTGCTGTAGTAGCTGTAATTGTGGCCATTCCGGTTGCTCATGCGGCTCTTAGCGGTAAAGCAGGTAAAGTAATGGAGCGCGTAACTTACTTTGGCTTTGGTATTCCGGGCATAGTAATGGGCACAGCGCTTGTTTATGGCGGCTTGCAACTGCCCTTTTTGTATCAAACATTAGGGTTGCTTATTATCGCTTATACGCTGCGCTTTTTACCCCTTGCTGTAGGCTCAGTACGTACCAGCACCGAACACTTAGATCCAAGCTTGGTAAAATCGGCCCGGGTACTTGGTGCCAGCCCACGCGAAGCATTTATGCGTATAACACTGCCCTTAACTATGCGCGGTATTATTGCCGGTGCGGCATTAGTGTTTTTAGAGTCGATGCGTGAACTAGAGGCCACCTTATTACTTGGCCCTACGGGGTTTGAAACCCTCTCTACTTATTTGTGGCGTGTATACGAAGCCGGCTATTTTGGCCGCGCTGCTATTCCGGGGTTATTATTAGTGGTGATTTCTGCGTGCGCGTTAGCTATTATGCTCACTGGCGAAAAACGCAACCAGCTCGAACATTAAGGATTTAATAACAAATGCTATCTGTAAGTCAGTTGTCTATAGATTATGGCAGTAACCGTGTAGTAAGCGATTTAAACCTATCATTAGGTAATAACGAAATTCTTATGCTTGTAGGCCCTACTGGCTGCGGTAAAAGTACTATTTTGCAGGCATTAGCCGGCCTTATACCTATAAGCGAAGGCGAAATAAACAGTGGTAAATGGCGGGCAACGCCTAAAATTACTGTGCCTGCGGAAAAACGCAGTGTAGGTATGGTGTTTCAAGATTTTGCTTTATTTCCGCATTTAACCGTGCAGCAAAATATTTTTTTTAGGTTAAAAGACACCAGCCCAGGCGAACATTGGATAAAGTTACTTGGCCTTGATGAGTTTAGAAATAAAAAACCAGCAACGCTTTCAGGCGGGCAAAAACAACGCGTAGCACTTGCGCGCACCCTTGCCCACCAGCCCGACTTTGTATTATTAGATGAGCCGCTTTCTAACTTAGACGCCGCACTTAAAGACATGCTGCGCTGGGATATTCGCAACGCGCTTAAAGCGGCGGGCGTACCTGCAATTTGGGTAACGCACGACCAAGAAGAAGCATTGTCGGTAGGCGATCGTGTGGGTGTACTGCAAGGCGGTAAAATTCAGCAAATAGATACACCAGAGCGCTGTTTTAGTATGCCTAACAATCGATTTGTGGCACGCTTTTTAGGGGAAGCCAGCTTTATAAGCGGCCAGTTTAGCCAAGGCCAAGCAACCACAAGTATTGGTAATGCCCCTGCCCACGGTGTTGATTGCGATAGTGGCGATGTAGATGTGCTGCTGCGCCCCGATGATGTATTACTAGTGCAAAGTAGTGTGGGTAATAATGGCGAAATTATTTGGGTGCGCTTTGAAGGTGGCAGCCGCTTATGTGCTATAAAGCTTGCCTGCGGAACTGTAGTAACCAGCCGCGTTAGCCATGAAATAGTGGTAAACCCCGGTGATGCTGTACATGTATCTTTAAGTACCTCACACCCGTTAGCGGTTTATAAACAACTCGCGCAATAATAAAGTATACAACACTATAAAGCCCATTCACATGGGCTTTTTTAATCTGTATAAATTACCATTCAAACATATAGGCCATTTTACTAATAGTTTTAAGTGGAATGTTATGGCTGTTACGCTTGGCATATAAATGCTGCATAGATTTGTCTTTTACTTCGCCCACAATCACTTCTTTTACTTGATAACCCAAAGCAACTGCCGCTTGCGCATAGGCAATAAATTCCCATTTTTTAATATTGGTGTTATCTACAATCACCAACGGGATATTTTGTGCTAAAGCGTTAATAAAGCGCGCTAAATTTAAATTATGGTATTGCGGCAATTTAAACTTATCAAATTGGTATTCACCTTGATCATTAATAAAATAATCATCGGTTGAGCAAATAACATATTGGCTTTCGTCTGCACCGGCGAGTTCATCGGCAAGATTTTGCGCATAATAAGACTTACCGCTTCCTGGTAGTCCTCGTAAAATAAAAACTTGTTTCATAGCATCCATTTTTTAGTATGTAATGGTAAAACGATTAATATAAAAATATCTGAATGTTCATAATGCCACAAAATGGGTAAACATAAGAGCAACAAATAACAATACTCACATTTAGGCCTTAAAACTGTATAAAAATAAAGCGCATTTATAAAAATTTTTAAAGAGTTGCCCACAATAGTTTTTTTATCTTACTTTACTAGGTAAGATACAGGGTTCAAGTGCAGCGCCGTTTAAGAGCAATTTTGCCAGCGTGTGGTGCGTAGTTAAATTATATAGTTAGGCAACTTATATCATTGGAGTGAAGATGAGCCATTTAGCGATTTCAGAGCTATTAAAAGGCAAGGTATCGGTAGACAGCCAAGTTACAGTAAAAGGCTGGATCCGTACTCGCCGCGATTCAAAAGCAGGAATTTCATTTTTAGCCGTTCATGACGGTTCGTGTTTTGATCCTATTCAAGCGGTAGTTCCTAATTCACTTAATAATTATGATGAAGTCACTAGCCTAACAGCCGGTTGTTCTGTGTCGGTTACCGGTGTTTTAGTGCAATCTGCTGGCCAAGGTCAGTCTTATGAGATTCAAGCTAACTCGGTTACTGTATTAGGTTGGGTAGAAAACCCAGATTCGTACCCTATGGCTGCAAAGCGTCATAGTATTGAGTACTTACGTGAGCACGCTCACCTTCGCCCTCGTACTAACATGATTGGTGCCGTAACCCGTGTACGTAACTGTTTAGCTCAAGCTATTCATCGCTTTTACCATGAGCAAGGTTTTTTATGGATAAGCACCCCTATTATCACAGCAAGTGACTGTGAAGGCGCAGGTGAAATGTTCCGCGTATCAACGCTTGATATGCAAAACTTACCGCTTACCGATAAAGGCGAAGTAGATTACAGCGAAGATTTTTTTGGTAAAGAAGCATTTCTTACTGTATCTGGCCAGTTAAATGGTGAAACTTACGCGTCGGCAATGTCAAAAATTTATACGTTTGGCCCAACCTTCCGCGCAGAAAACTCAAATACTTCGCGCCACCTTGCCGAGTTTTGGATGGTAGAACCTGAATTAGCATTTGCTGATTTAGAAGATATTGCAAAACTAGCAGAGCAGATGTTGAAGTATGTGTTTAAAGCCGTACTAGAAGAGCGCCGCGATGACATGGAATTTTTTGCACAACGTATAGAAAAAACAGCCATTACTCGCCTTGAAGAATTTGTAGAAAAAGACTTTGCACAAGTTGATTACACCGAAGCGGTAGAAATATTAAAAGCCTGTGGTAAAAAGTTTGAGTACGCTGTTGAATGGGGCGTAGATTTACAGTCTGAACACGAGCGTTACTTAGCAGAAGAACACTTTAAAGCACCGGTTGTTATTAAAAACTACCCACGCGATATTAAAGCGTTTTACATGCGCCAAAACGAAGACGGTAAAACCGTTGCCGCAATGGACATAGTAGCGCCAGGTATTGGTGAGATCATTGGTGGCTCACAACGTGAAGAGCGCCTAGACATTCTCGATGCTCGTTTAGACGAAATGGGCTTAAACAAAGACGACTACAGCTGGTACCGCGATTTACGTAAATACGGTACTGTGCCGCACTCAGGCTTTGGCTTAGGTTTTGAGCGTTTAGTTGCTTATGTTACCGGTATGGGCAACGTACGTGACGTTATTGCCTTCCCTCGTACTAAAGGCAGCGCAACGTACTAATACGTTAACGCTTATGTGTACCATAGTAAAAACCAGCCGATGGCTGGTTTTTTTATGCCTAAGTAACCTGAGCTCCGGATAATAAACTTATCTCAAGCAGCTATTTTTCAGCGCTAACTGCGTTGAATTTTCTTGCAATAGGCCAGTCAGGTTAAGTGAATAAGTATCTTAGGTTTATTAGGTTTATTAGGTTTATTAGGTTTATTAGGCACAATCAAAAGCCGCAGCATCATAAAATGATACTGCGGCTTTTAATTTATCACTATAACTATAAATACAAATATAATTTTTAGTTATTAACTTATAGAGCTTGCTCTAGCTGTGGTAAAACATCAAACAGATCGGCAACTAAACCGTAGTCTGCAACCTGAAAAATAGGTGCGTCTGGGTCTTTATTAATTGCGACAATTACTTTTGAGTCTTTCATACCGGCTAGATGCTGAATTGCACCACTAATACCCACTGCAATGTACAAGTTTGGCGCTACAATTTTACCTGTTTGCCCTACTTGCATGTCATTTGGTACAAAGCCTGCATCAACTGCTGCGCGCGAAGCACCAATAGCAGCGCCTAACTTGTCGGCTATTCCGTGTAATAAACTAAAGTTTTCGCCATTTTGCATACCACGACCACCTGAGATAACCACAGTAGCTGCGGTTAATTCTGGGCGCTCTGATTTAGTTTGCTCATCGCTTACAAAGCTGCTTAGCGCAGAATCAGATACTGTATTAACTGCCGTTATTGGCGCGCTTGCTTGCTCTGTTTGTAAGTCGAAGCTACTAGCACGTACAGTGATAACTTTTTTGCTATCGAGTGACTTAACCGTGGCAATTGCGTTGCCCGCATAAATAGGACGCTTAAATGTTTCTGCGTCAACAACGTCAATAATTTCTGAAATTTGTGCAACATCAAGCAAGGCTGCAACGCGCGGCATAAAGTTTTTACCTGTAGTGGTAGCACTTACCACTATGTGGCTATAAGAATCAGCAAGCGATAGCACTAAATCTGCCATACTTTCAGCTAATTGGTGTGCATATACTGCGTTATCTGCTACCAGTACACTGGCTACGCCATTAATAAGCGCAACTTCTTCGCTTAGTACACCTAGGTTTTCGCCCGCAATAAGCACATCAATAGGAAAACCAAGTTTTGCTGCTGCGTTAATTGTTTTTGAGGTTTCTGGTTTTAATACACCGTTATCGTGCTCTGCTATTACAAGTGTTTTCATTTAGATTACCTTCGCCTCTGTTTTTAATTTTTCTACAAGTTGCGCCACGTCCTCAACAATAATACCGGCAGTACGTTTAGCTGGCTCTTCAACGCTAATTAATTGCACACGGGCCGTTAAATCAACACCCAAAGTATCGGCTGCAATAACCTCAAGCGGTTTACGTTTCGCTTTCATTATATTTGGCAGCGACGCATAACGTGGCTCATTTAAACGTAAATCGGTAGTTACAATAGCCGGTAAATTAAGCGCTACTGTTTGTAAGCCGCCATCAACTTCACGGGTAACATTAACTTTTCCATCAACCACTTCAACTTTTGAAGCAAACGTACCTTGGCCACGTTTAGTCAATGCAGCTAGCATTTGGCCGGTTTGGTTATTGTCTGAATCAATTGATTGCTTACCTAAAATAACTAATTCTGGTGCTTCTTGTTCTACAATTTTTGCAAGTAATTTAGCAATGTGCAGCGACTCTAACTTTTCATCGGTTTCGATGTGAATGGCTTTGTCGGCGCCTAGGGCTAATGCCGTACGTAACTGTTCTTGCGAGGCTTTTGGCCCAATTGTTACGGCAATAACTTCGCTTGCTGTACCCGCTTCTTTTAAGCGAATCGCTTCTTCAATTGCAATTTCGCAAAATGGGTTCATCGCCATTTTTACGTTGGTTAAATCAACGTCTGTTTTGTCTGACTTAACTCGCGCTTTTACGTTGTAATCTATAACTCTTTTTATTGGTACGAGAACTTTCATATGGACTCCATCGTTATTTAAACCTACAAGCTGACGTGCACGTCAACCTATTTATTTTATGAAATCAGACTACTGTCTATTGACGTAAACATCAACCTAAAATAACCTTTAAACATTCACAACCCATAACTTTTTATTAGCATCTATCAAATGGGTTATGTATTTCATTAACGTGTAGTTAAATATAGGGTACGTTAACCATTCGAATAAGAGGTATTTATGATCACCCGGGAAACCATGGAATTTGATGTAGTTGTTGTAGGTGCAGGCCCAGCGGGTCTTGCATGTGCAATAAAACTGGCACAACAAGCGCAAAATAAACAACAAGAATGCATGATCTGTGTCGTTGAAAAAGGTTCAGAAGTGGGTGCTCATATACTCTCTGGTGCCGTGTTTGAAACCAAAGCGCTGGATGAATTACTGCCAAATTGGCAAGAGCTCAACGCCCCTGTAACCACCAAAGTAGCAAAGGATGAAATTTACTGGTTTAACAACGAACAAAAAGCCACCGCTATTCCGCACTTTGCCACACCAAAAACCTTTCATAATGATGGCAATTATATTGTCTCTATGGGGAATGTTTGTCGCTGGTTAGCTGAGCAAGCAGAAGCACTGGGAGTTGAGATTTTTCCTGGGTTTAGTGCGCATTCGCTTATTATTGAAGACGATACAGTAAAAGGCATTATTACTGGCGATATGGGCCTTGATAAAGACGGCAACGAAAAAGATGGTTACATGCCTGGCATGGAGCTACGCGCTAAATACACCGTATTTGCCGAAGGTTGTCGTGGTCATTTGGGCAAACAACTCATTAATGAATTTGCCCTCGATGATGAGTCATCACCGCAGCACTATGGCTTAGGCTTAAAAGAAATTTGGCAAATTGATGAAAGTAAGCATCAATTAGGCACTGTAGTACACGGTACAGGCTGGCCATTACAAGGCGATACTAACGGCGGCGCATTTATGTACCACTGTGAAAACAACCAAGTTGTGGTAGGACTGATTGTTGATCTCAACTACTCAAACCCGCATTTAAGCCCGTTTGATGAGTTTCAGCGCATGAAACACCATCCTGTGTTTAAAAATGTATTAGCAGGTGGCGAGCGTGTTGCTTATGGTGCTCGTGCTATTGCTAAAGGCGGTTTGCACTCATTACCAAAAATGCATTTTCCTGGTGGGTTATTGGTAGGCTGCGATGCAGGTACGCTTAACTTTGCAAAAATTAAAGGTAATCATACTGCTATGAAGTCGGGTATGGTGGCAGCTGAAGTTATTTTTAAAGCATTAGAAAGTGAGCAAGCTAATACCGACTTAAGCGATTTTAAAGACGCGTTTGAGCAATCTTGGGCTTATAAAGAATTGCAGCAATCACGTAACTTTGGCCCTGTTATGCACAAGTTAGGTAAGTTTGTTGGTGGCGCATATAACACCCTAGATCAAAACATTTTTAATGGTTGCTTGCCATTTACCTTTAAAGACAACACCCCAGATCACGATACTTTAGTTGATGCGGCGGATGCCGATAAAATAGTGTATCCAAAACCCGATGGTAAACTCAGTTTTGATAAGTTGTCGTCGGTATTTTTATCAAATACTAACCACGAAGAGTCACAGCCGTGTCATTTGCAATTAAAAGATCCGAGTATTCCAATTGCAGTAAACTTAATTAAATTTGATGAACCTGCGCAGCGCTATTGCCCTGCTGGGGTTTATGAAATTCAAGAAATTGCTGGCACTAAAGAGTTTGTGATTAACTCGCAAAACTGCGTGCATTGCAAAACCTGTGATATTAAAGATCCGAGCCAAAATATTACTTGGGTAACTCCGGAGGGAACTGGCGGGCCAAATTATCCTAATATGTAGTTATTATTGTTAATAAAAAGTAGGTTTTTACATATAAATTATAAACCTACACTAATTTGCAGGGGCTTGTGCCCCTGTTTTGCGCTATGCTTACCCTAGTTTTTATAAAAGAGAATTAGTTATGCCGTCGTCAAAAGTTGTTTTTCGTTTTTTAGCAGAGCCTACTGATGTAAATTTTGGTGGTAAAGTGCATGGTGGAGCCGTCATGAAGTGGATTGACCAAGCTGGCTATGCATGTGCTGCAGGCTGGAGTGGCCATTACTGTGTTACTGTATCTGTGGCTGGGGTGAAGTTTAGACGCCCTATTTTAGTAGGCCAAATTGTTGAAGTGGAAGCTAAAATAGCGCATACCGGTAAAACCAGTATGCAAATATTTATTCAAGTGCGTTGTGGCGACCCCAAAACACAAAATATGGTTGAAACCAACCACTGTGTTATTAGCTTTATTGCTATGGATGAAACCGGTTACCCAGTAGCAGTGCCTTCTTTTAAAGCGATTACCGAAGAAGATTTAAAATTAGAAAACTACGCTATAAAAATGAAAGAAATTGCAATAGAGACGGAAAACTTACTGCATAAGGTATAAGTAACTAAAGTGTGCCTGTAAAAACCTCACACTTTTTGTAAAACATGCAATAGAGCTTAGAAAGTAACAACTAATAAAAGTTCACTGCTGTACACGTATCATACAAACGGCCATAAAAACCAATACTAAAGTAGGTTTTTATGGCCGTTTTTTTATGTTTTTAATAATTGGCATGCTCACTGCACCTACCTTGATGACGTTTGATTTAATTACATCTTATTTTTTCAAGCATTTGATTTTTATTATTAAAGGAGCTAATTCATGATTAAAACACTTTCTCTTTCTACACTTGCTTTAGTAACACTGGGTTTTAATACTGCAGCTAAGGCTGATATTGCTGATTTCGATTCTCCACGTATCTACACGGGTGTTGGTTACGGTCAATATTCTTTTGAATTTGAAGACAGTGACAAAGACACTGACTTTGACGACGATGCACAAATGCTAAAAGGTTACGTTGGCGCACAATTTAACGAGTATTTAAGCTTAGAGCTTGCTTATCAAAACTTTGATGAAGTAAGTGATGTGGACAGCAAAGCTGAAATTGATGGCGTATCGCTTGCCGCACGCTTGGGCTACCCTATAACAGAGAGTTTTTCTGTGTATGCAAAAGGCGGTTGGCTTGAGTGGGATGCAGAATACACACAAGATTTACCAGTAGGTTCTGTTTCAGCTTCTACAGATGGTGGTGATGCGTTTTACGGTGCAGGTATTGAATATGCACTTACAACAAACGTTCAATTTCGTTTAGAGTATGAACGCTATAAACTTGATGACGATATTGACCCAGATATGGATGTAGCGTCTGTATCAGTGCAGTACATGTTTTAATTAAGCCCTAAAACGTGTATAAAAGGTAAGCTTAGGCTTACCTTTTTTGTTTTGAGTGGTTTAAACGCACATGCATATAAACCACCTAGTCTAATCAATACCTTTTAGACTAGGCTTCTATAAGTAATAAACTCACTTACAAGTAATGCCATAAACGCTAAATATGGGTAGAATAGCGCTCTATTTCATTTGCACCCGAGTACTATGAGCGATTATACCATTTCGGCTATTGGCCACATTCAATCTCCTTATAAACAAAAGTTTGCTATACCTAGGCAACCTCGTTTAGTGCCAGAAGCTAAAGCAAAGCTTATTTTTGCGCCTGACTTTAATCGTGAAGAATTTGTACGCGGGCTCGATGAGTTTAGCCATATTTGGCTGCTATTTCGTTTTCATGAAACAGCCGACAAAGGCTATTCGGCTATGGTGCGCCCGCCTCGTTTAGGTGGTAATGCCCGCAAAGGCGTGTTTGCCACGCGAGCCACTTTTAGGCCTAACGCCATTGGTATGAGCGCGGTAAAACTAGAAGGTATAGAGTATAAAAATGGCCAACTGAGCTTATTACTCGCCGGAATAGATTTACTCGATGGCACACCAATAATCGATATAAAGCCTTACTTACCCTATTCTGACTCTATGCCAGAGGCCAGTGCGGGGTTTGCCGACACCCGCCCAGAAACCCACATGAGCGTTGAATTTACCCCTGAAGTACTAGATTTTATTGCGCAGCAAACGCAATATCCAGATTTACAGGCGTTTATAAGTAATGTGCTAAAGCAAGATCCTCGCCCTGCTTATAAAAAGCAAAAAGACGGACAGCAAAGCTACGGCATGACTTTGTATAACTATAATATTTGCTGGCAAGTTAATGAGTCACATAATTTAGTTACTAGTATAGAAAATACCTAAATAATTTATCACTTAGCGCTTTAGTGTAAATGCAACCGCTGGTAGACTGAAGCCCTTACAATATGTACATAATTACTCTAATTTCGGAAACAACATGCGTACCAGTCAATATATACTCGCCACACTTAAAGAAACGCCTTCGGATGCTGAAATTGTATCGCATCAATTAATGCTTAGAGCCGGTATGATCCGTCGTGTCGCTTCGGGTTTATACACTTGGTTACCCACTGGGTTACGGGTACTTAGAAAAGTAGAAAATATCGTACGTGAAGAAATGAATAAAGCCAATGCGATTGAAATGCTGATGCCAGTAATTCAACCAGCAGATTTATGGGAAGAATCAGGTCGTTGGGATGAGTTTGGTCCTGAACTTATGCGTTTTACCGATCGTCATAATCGTACCTTTGCGCTTGGCCCAACTCACGAAGAAGTGATCACTGATTTTGTGCGTAAAGAAATTAGCAGCTATAAACAGCTACCAATTTCTTTATACCAAATACAAACTAAAGTGCGCGACGAACGTCGCCCGCGTTTTGGTGTAATGCGCGCCCGCGAATTTACAATGAAAGATGCCTATTCATTTCACTTAAGTGATGAGTGTTTAGATGCAACGTATCAAGTAATGCACAAAGCGTATTGTAATATTTTTGAGCGTTTAAACTTAGACTACCGCCCTGTTATTGCCGACACGGGTTCTATTGGTGGTAGCGTATCGCATGAGTTTCATGTACTTGCAGAATCTGGTGAAGACGCTATTGCATTTAGTGATGGCAGCGACTACGCAGCAAATATTGAAAAAGCAGAAGCACTTGCACCAAGCGAGCCACGCCCAGCTGCAACAAAAGAGCTTAAAGCGTTTCCAACGCCTGACGCTAAAACAATTAACGAGCTTAAAAAGCACTACGGTGTTAAACCACATCGCGGTGTTAAAACATTAATCGTTTACGCTGCGCCTGATGAAAACGGGGTACGTGGTTTAGTTGCGCTAGTTTTACGCGGCGATCACGACCTTAACGAACTAAAAGCTGAAAAACACCCGTTAGTAGATTCTCCGCTTGAAATGGCAACAGAGGCAGACATTGTTGCTGCTATTGGTGCAAAACCTGGCTCATTAGGCCCGGTTGGCCTGTCTATGCCAATTATTGTTGATAGAAGCGCTAACATACTAGCTGACTTTGTTGCCGGCGCTAATAAAGACGACGAGCATTACAGCGGCATTAACTGGGATCGTGATGTAACTGATTATGAAGTTGCTGATATACGTAATATTGTAGAAGGCGATGCAAGCCCATGTGGCCAAGGCACTTTACAAATTAAACGTGGTATTGAAGTTGGCCATATTTTCCAACTTGGCACTAAATACTCACAAGCAATGAAGGCTGGCGTATTAAACGAATCAGGTAAAAACCAAATAATGACTATGGGTTGTTATGGTATTGGTGTGTCGCGTATTGTTGCTGCAGCAATCGAGCAAAACAACGACCAATACGGTATTATTTGGCCACAACCAATTGCACCGTTTGATTTAGCTATTGTGCCTATGAATATGCATAAGTCGCATCGTATTCCAGATATTGCTAACAACCTTTACCAAGGCTTAAAAGATGCTGGCCTTGATGTGTTATTTGATGACCGTAAAGAGCGCCCTGGCGTTATGTTTAACGACATGGAATTAATTGGCGTACCATTTACATTAGTTATTGGCGAGCGCAACCTTGATGAAAACAAAGTTGAACTTAAAAACCGCCGCACTGGTGAAAAGCTAATGATTGATATTGATACAGCAATCGATGCAATTAAAGCAGCTGTTAAAGGTTAAGCATAAAATACACTTAACTATAAATAAAAAAACCGCTTTAAAGCGGTTTTTTTATATCTAAAATATAATCACTTCAGCTAAAAAAAGGTGACTTATTAAAAGCCGCCTATCTCGCTTTAGTGTTAACTCAACCACGTAATAAGCTTGTCTTTTAACGTTTGCGGCTTAATTGGTTTAGTAATGTAGTCGTTCATACCGGCCGTTAAACAACGCTCTCTGTCGCCTTCCATTGCACTTGCTGTCATCGCAATGATAGGTACATGAATATATTCTATTCCGGCTTTGGCGTTTCTAATTTCGCTGGTGGTATCGTAGCCGTTTAAATTAGGCATTTGGCAATCCATTAAAATAACGTTAAAAGGTTGCTGTTTATTACTCTTTAACGCCTCTAAAGCTTCAAGACCGTCAGATGCACAGGTGATTTTAACTTTAGTGTGCTTTAAAATCGCTTTAGCCACTTCTATGTTGATCATATTATCGTCAACTAAAAGTACATGATAAGCTGATAAGTCTGCATCTACAGGCTCTTCAATTAAGCTCTTTGGTGGGGTAATAACAAACTCGCTACTGGCACCAAATAAACTCGCTAATTTGTAACTAAACTCATCTTGGGTAAGCGGTTTATTTAAAATATGTAGATGATCAGGAAATACTTTTTTCGATTGTTTGTTCATCACCATATCACGCAAAATTAGTACATATTTTTTATCGTACTGTTTGCAAAAGCTAATCAGGGCATTAACTTGTGGATGGTCGTCGTCAATAATTAATAAGTCCGCTTCAAACTCATCATGCTCACTAAAGTAATCTAACCTAACAATATTACTTTTATCTACTTTGCATGTTTGCAGTAATAAATCACACACATTGTTATACACATTATCGCGAGCAATTAATGCAGCAACATCAATACTGGTAGCAAGCTCAATGCCGGTATTTAGCTTTTTCTGGGGTGCTACATGCAGCTCAACGGTTGCAGTAAAAGTGCTCCCTACCCCTTTTTCGCTTGTTAGCGATATATTACCACCCATTAATTGCGCTAGCTTTTTACAAATTGATAAACCCAAGCCGGTACCGCCAAAATGGCGTGTGGTGCTTGAATCTTCTTGGGTAAACACTTCAAATAGTTTATCTATATTTTCAGCTGCTATGCCAATTCCAGTGTCTTTAACCGCAAAACTCATCTGTAATTTAGTATCGGTAATGTATTTAGAGCCTATGGTTAAGCTAACTTCACCTTTGTGAGTAAACTTAAAAGCATTATTAACCAAATTAATTAAAATTTGCTTAAGGCGATGGCTGTCACCTACTACCATACGATCAACAATATTGTGGGTGTGTAAAAATACTTCAAGTCCTTTGCGTTGCCCTTGTAGCGCTAATGAGTTAATCATATCGCTGCACACAGTAACAACATCAAAGCTGTGATTATCAATATCGAGCTTACCCGCTTCTATTTTTGAAAAATCTAAAATATCATTAATTAAATTCATTAAAGAATTAGCACTGCTATTTGCAAGTTTTAAATAATGATGCTGTTGCTCTGATAAGCCATCTTCTTTAAGCATTTCTAGCATGCCTAATACCCCGTTCATAGGGGTGCGTATTTCGTGAGAAATATTAGCTACAAAGTCACTTTTAGCTTGGCTTGCTGCTAATGCTTCATCTATTGCGCGTTCAAGCTCTCGGGTTCTTTGCGAAACTTTAAGCTCTAAAGTGGTATTAACTCCCTCTAGTTCAGCTTGAATATTTTTAAGCGAACTTATGTCTCTTAAAATAGCCGCAACTTGATAACGCTCATTAAACACATCATAAATACTGCTGAGGGTTATTGAGTAGTAGTATATATTGCCCGAACTGTCGGTGTGCATGGCTTCAAAGGGCATTTTAGAGCCATTTTTAATGGTTTCTCTTATGCATTGCTCATCTTCTTTATTTAAAGTAAATAAAGAAATAAAATTTACGTTATCACTCTCTAGTATATCGCCAAACACTTGTTTAGCTGTGTTATTAAATTGCACCACTTTACCCGACTCTGAAATGCTAAAAATAGCATCTAAGGAGTTTTCTATTACTGTGTTATTTTGCTCTTTTAACGAGTGAATAAGTAACTTTCGGTTTATAAAGCGCTGATACAGCATGGTCATAACTAAAAACACACCAAAAAATACAGCTAATGTAGTAATAAAGCTTTGGCGTCTCTCGCTCACTTTTGCCAATAATGTTTGCGTATCTACACTCACAGCAAGCTCGAGTGGCAGCATGGCAATATCATTACCAAAATAAATACGCTTTTGCAGTGTGTATTGTTGTGGGTAGTTATTTAACGGCAGCGTTTTGTCTGCAGCCATATTTTGCGCGCCAACAGACTCTTGCTCCCAGGTTCTGCTTTTATTAAACTCAAACCCAAAGCGCAGCTCTGGGTTTGGATGATATAAAAACTCACCTTGGTTATTCATTAAATAAATTGCAGTGCCTTGCGGAGACTCAAAAGTGAGGCTTTTAAATAGTTGCTCTGCATAATAATTCGTAACTAAAACCGCAGAAACCTGTTTGTTTTTGTCAAATACAGGTTTTGCTACCCGAAAGGTACTGATATAAGGCTGCTGAATTTTACCATTTTCACGGTTGTAATTTATTGGTGAAATATAAACAGTGTGCTCATCAAGCATACTGGTTTTAATAACGTAATCTCGTTGGCCTTTTTGTTGTAATTGCTCGCCTTCGAGTATGGTAATTTTGCCTTGCTCGGTCCGATCAACCCTTACGACTTCTTGCCCGCCTTCTGCTAGCATTATATAACGCGCTTGTAATATGCTTTCGTCGGTGCGCATAAAGCCAGAAAATATACTCGCTAAGCGATTTTTCCAAATAGCCATAGGCGTTGCAGATGCTGGATCTGACAATTGATTTTCACTAGCGCGTGATATTGCTTTTATAGGTGGGGTTGCATCTAAAAATCGAATGGCGTTAACGCTGTCGGTAAAGTGTTTTTTTAACGATAATGTTTTAGTTTCGAGTTCGCGTTTTAGCTCTATTTGCGCCGTGTGATAAATTTCACTTCTTACTTTTTGCTCAAATATATACATTGAAGGCAACGCAATGATCATAAAAATCATTACGGCAAAAAGTATTAGCTTATTACTTTTTGCAACTCTAGATAAAAAATTTCGTTTTAACATTTACTATTACCTACACTATAGTACTTACATAAGTAGTCTAGATTGAGAAACAATAAACCTCAAAATTAATTACTTACCTCTTTTATTTGCAATAAAGAGTGCCAAATTATGAAGTGTATTCTACCACTACCATTGCTCTTAATGAAATAAACTAAACGCTATTTATATTTGTTTATAAATGAAAAAGGCAGCGAGTGCTGCCTTCAAAACTTAAAGCTTTGTCTATTAACTATCTAAATAACACATCTTCGCGGTTAAACCATTTAACGCAAAAAGCTAATAAAATACCGGCAATAATAGCTGTAGCTAAAAATATTAGCCCTATTAGCGTGTAATCTACTGTGCCTTTAACTATTTCTTTTATTGCTAACGCTACATTAGTGACAGGAATAAACGCTGTTTTAACAGTGAGTTCCACATTTGGCATTAAGGCAATTATTACCGGAAAAATAACGCCCAGAGATAACGGTGTCATGTAGTTTTGCGCTTCTTTAAAGGTACGTGCGTAAATTGAAATAGCTAACGCTAGCGCAGAAAATATAGCCGCCAGTGGTAACAGTAATACAAAAATCATTAATAAATCAGAAACGGCTAAGCTACTAAATGCAACTTTAATAAATTCAAGATCCGCAAAAGTAATCGCCAAGGCTATCCACACTCCCATACTCAGCACAGTAATGGTTGTAGAGGCAATCGAAGTAGTTAAAAGGGTAATAAATTTACCTAAAACAAGTTGTGTACGAGTGATAGGTGTTAACAATAATGTCTCTAGGGTGCCACGTTCTTTTTCGCCTGCTCCTAAGTCAATGGCAGGATAAGTTGCTCCCATTAATACTAAAGGTACTAATAAGTACGGTAAAAACCCACCTATTTTTTCACCTAGGTTTTCACGTTTGTCGGCGGTATCTACTTTTACAACTTCAATTGGTTCAAGTATTGCTTTTTGCGTTGCTTCGTCAATGCCAAAACTAAGCAGCTTTTGTACTTGTAACGCATCGCTGTATTCTTGCGCTAGCTCTTTCACCCGCTGAAACAAAAAGTTAATAGACTTAGCGTCGTTAAACACTACCTGCCATTTGCTTTGCTGTGCATTATTTAACGTTTGCTGTGCATTGCTTGGTAAATAAATGCCCATATCAATATCGCCAGCAATCACTGCGGCTTTAAGCTGTGCAACACTATTAAAGGTTTTAGTGCCTTTATACTGCTCAAAACTTTTATGGTAAAACACTTTGTCGGTAAACTCTGGCGCATAGTCGCCGTTTACAATAGCGTAGGTATTTACTTTTTGCTCTGCATCCATAGCTGCTTGTGCGCTAATAAAGGCAACAACGGCAAAAATAAGTGGGAACACTGCAACTGGCACAGCTACTACAAATATGAGCGTTTTTTTATCGCGTAGTAACTCTCTTAATTCCTTTTTAAATACTTCAAACATCACGTTTCTCCGTTAATATGTTCATAAACGCTTGGTTAAGTTCTTCACTGTTACCTGTTTGTTTAAACTCTTCTACAGTGCCATCAAAACAACTTACGCCTTCGTTAATCACTGCTACGCGGTCGCACAGTAAAGCAACTTCATCTAGGTGGTGCGTTGAAAAAACAACCGGCGTGCCTTGCGCTTTTAAACCTTTTATAAAGTTAATTACCGTTTGTGTGGTCATAATATCTAACCCGGTCGTTGGCTCATCTAAAACCACTACAGCAGGATAATGCACTACTGCGCGGGCAATATTGGCTTTTTGTTTCATTCCGGTTGAGAGGTTTTCTGCACGCTTATCTATAAATTTATGCATATCGAGCAAGGTAAATAGCTCTTCGCAGCGTGTTGCAATATCTTTTTTACTCATGCCATGGAGTTTTGCAAAATATTCGATGTTTTCTTTTACGGTTAAACGCCCGTATAAGCCGGTTGAACCCGATAGAAACCCAATCGATTTACGCCCCAGCAATGGCTTTTTTATTATGTCGTTACCGGCAATGGTAATACTGCCGGCATCGGGTTTTAAGGCAGTAGAAATCATTCTTAACGTGGTGGTTTTACCTGCGCCATTTGGTCCTAGCAGTCCAAGTACTTCGCCTTTTGCACAACGGAAGCTAACATCTCTAACTGAATGAAAATAATCTTTATCTTCGCGCGGGTCTATTTCATCTACTTTGTTTTTTTTATGATCTTTAGTTAGCTTAAATTTCTTTTTAAGGCCAATAACTTCTATCATGTTCGTATCCTTCGTTTTTCTCTAAAGTAATCCGTATTATTATAAAATGTGTCGTCGGTGTTGTCCTCATGCCACCCCGGAACACCTAGTAGTGGTAAAGGTGAAAGGAGTTTATTGTCGGCTAAACACTGATCGGTTTTTATCATCTCATAAAGTCTTTGATCTAGGTACTGGTATTGGGTAACTAAATCTTTACAAAATATTTCATCGGGTACAGTTACAAACAACGCTTTACCCGTTAAACCAATATAGGGTTTAGTTAGCATTTCGTAATTTGCATGGCCAAACATAAATGGTTTGATGGTTTTTCCCCACTGCGCTCTATGCTCAACAAACGCTGTTTTCCATTGATGATCGCGCAACCACTGTTGCCATTGGGTATTGCTAATAGCCAGTACAACACCGCATTCGTCAAATAAGGTTAGGGCATTGCGATGTTTGGTACGCTGCTTTGTGCCATGTACTGCAATATCTGCTACATGGCGTTGATTAATAAGCGCTTTGGTTTTAGGAAATAAACACCAAATAAAGCCACCAAATAAGTCGTGCCAATTTTCAGTACGCGTAGGCACCTGCCCTGTTTCAAAAATAACTTGCTCGTAATAACGCTCAGCAAAATCTATTTTTGCATCATCGACAAAGCTAATAGCCAAGTTATTGGCATTAATTGCGTTTAAGTGTGGGCTAAACCAGCTAGGCAGAGGCCAATTTTTTTGCTCATGTATATTAAACAACGTGCGCAAATGCTCAAAAGCGCCGCTTTGTAAGCAGCTTGGCTGAAATTCTTCTGGGGGAGTAAAACGCTTCATTATTATTTGTACTTACTAGTTTATACCTTAAATTTTGTAACAGTTTACCGCAAAAACTGGTTCTAATTAATAGAACTTCATATACTGGGTTATCTTAAAACAAAAATAGAGCCAATATGAAACGTTATTTCTCTCTTACCCTTATCACTGCTGCCGTATTAGCGGGCTGCGCTACAACAAGTATTACCTCCGATGATGTAACTAAGGGCTACAATAGTATTCAAGCTGATGAAATTGCTAAGCATGTAAAAGTGTTAGCATCGGATGAATTTGGTGGCCGTGCTCCTTCATCGCCAGGCGAAAAGCTAACGCTTGATTACCTAACAGCGCAATTTAAAGCCTTGGGTTTAAAGCCCGGTAATGGCAATAGCTTTTTACAAGAAGTTCCGCTGGTTTCGCTTGAAGCAGACTCAGACATGGTATTAAAAATTGGTGGTAAAAACTACCAATACAAAACAGACATGGTAATGGGCAGTAGTCGCATTAGCGAAAACCAAGCAATTGAAAACTCTGAGCTCGTATTTGTTGGTTACGGCGTTAATGCACCAGAGTATAACTGGAACGATTACGAAGGCTTAGATGTTAAAGGCAAAACGGTAGTAATGCTGGTAAACGATCCAGGCTTTGCAACTAAAAACCCTGATTTATTCACTGGCGATGCCATGACATATTATGGCCGTTGGACTTATAAATACGAAGAAGCGAGTCGTCAAGGTGCAGCGGGCGCAATTATTATTCACGAAACAGCACCAGCTTCATACCCTTGGTCTGTAGTAGAAAACTCGTGGAGTGGTGAGCAGTTTGGTTTTCAAAAAGAAAACAACAATATGGACCGTGTAGCCGTTGAAGGCTGGGTAACAACAGACGTAGCCAAAGAGCTGTTTAATAAAGCAGGGCTTGATTTTGATACACTAAAAGCCAATGCTGCAAAAGGCGCTTACCACGTTGATATGGGCGATTTGACTGCCTCTATAAAGATAAAAAACACCATTAAAAAGTCTATCTCGTATAACTTTATTGCCACTTTACCGGGCAGTGAAAAACCAGATGAACATGTTATTTATTCTGCACATTGGGATCACTTAGGCACTGATAAAAACCGCAAAGGGGATCAAATTTTTAATGGCGCGCACGATAATGCTACCGGTACGGCTGGTTTAATTGAAGTGGCTGAAGCCTTTACTAAATTACCTAAGCACCCTAGCCGTTCAATGACCTTTTTAGCGGTAACCGCTGAAGAGCAAGGCTTATTAGGGTCAAAATATTATGCAGCTAACCCTGTTATTGCTGCCAATAAAACCGTTGCTAACATTAATATGGACAGCTTAAATTTATTAGGCAAAGTGAAAGATATTAGCGTGGTAGGTATTGGTAAATCACAAATGGATGATTTATTAACAACGGTTGCGCTTGAGCAAGGCAGAACAATATCTGGCGATCCTAATCCTTCTTCGGGTGGTTACTATCGCTCTGATCACTTTGCTTTTGCAAACATGGGCATTCCAGCCATGTACGCAGGTGGTGGCACGCAAGCCTTTGACGAAGAAACTGCAAACTACCGTAAGCGTATGAGCTTAGTACTGCGTGGTTGTTATCATCAACCATGCGATCGCTACCGTGATGAATGGGATTTATCGGGCGCGGTGCAAGACCTACAATTATTTTATAAAGTAGGTTTTAATATTTCTGAGCAAGAGCAATGGCCAACGTGGAACACTAACTCTGAGTTCCAACGTAAGTAATTTAATCTTATCTAATCGAAAAACTCAAATAGAGTAATCGATATAATTGCACTCAAATGATATTGATTATCATTTGAGTGCAATGTAAAGTGTAGCTTAGTTACTTACTAGGCCACACTTTATGCAATTACTCTCACATAGTGGATTTATAACAGCCAATTCAAAACGCTTTATGGGTCAAAACAAACGCTTATTATTACCACTCTTTATATTAGTGTGTTTAGCCCTACCTAATTTACGCGCTATTACTATTACTGCACTCAGTGACGCATTTTTTCAGGTCAGTGTTTTTGTAGCAGCTACCTTACTAATTTACTACTATGCCATAGCACGTTTACCACAATTAGAGCTTAGTTATTTAAGCGCTAAGTCGCCTATTTTAGAAGTTGCTTTTTCATCTATACTAGGTGCATTACCAGGCTGTGGTGGTGCAATTATTGTTGTTACCCAATTTACAAAAGGCCAAGCCAGTTTTGGCGCTATTGTCGCGGTTTTAGCTGCAACAATGGGTGATGCGGCATTTTTACTACTTGCTACTCGCCCTACCGAAGGAGTAATTATTATGGGTATTGGCTTGGTTGTAGGAACTTTAAGCGGGTTGATAGTAAATGCTATTCATAAAAAAGACTTTTTGCGACCACTCCCACAACAGCATAAACAACAGGTTATACAGCTACCAACAGCTATTATTAAAATATCTAAGCCGGTATGGATGGTTGCTATTGTTCTAAGCTTAATTATTGCTTTGTTAATTGCGTTTAATGTTGATTTTAACAAGTGGGGTACTAATATACCTAACATTATTAGCTTTTTTGGCGCTGCAATGGCACTGTTTATTGTCAGTATTTGGGCGTATTCGTCTAAAGGAGAGAGCTATAAAGAAGTCACCGCAGAAGACGATGCATGTAAGCGTAATCCTCCCTCTAATATTACCAAGGCATTACAAGACACTCACTTTGTAACTGCGTGGGTCGTTGCGTCATTTATGTTATTTGAAATATTAGTAAATGTGGCAGGACTTGATTTAAAAGCATGGTTTTTACACTATGCGTATTTAGCACCACTTATAGCGGTATTAATCGGTTTTTTACCCGGTTGCGGGCCACAAATAATTGTTACCACTTTGTACATTCAAGGTATTATTCCATTTAGTGCTTTAACTGCAAATGCTATTTCTAACGATGGCGATGCGCTGTTTCCTGCCATAGCAATGGCACCAAAAGCCGCGCTCATAGCAACTTTTTATACTGCAATACCGGCTTTAGCCGTGGGTTATGGTTTATATTTTTGGTGAGTAAATAATACTTTTAAATACAGTAAACAAAAAACCAGCCGAAGCTGGTTTTTTTAATAACAATAAGCGCGTATGTTTAGCTCATCGCCATCATCATTACCGATGGATTTTCTAAGTACGATTTCCAAAGGTTATTAAAACGGGCAATAGTGCCACCATCAATCACGCGATGATCGCCAGACCAGCTCACCTGCATTATAGCTTTGCTTACCACTTGGCCGTTTTCATCAAAACGCGGTAAGTGCTGTAATTTACCCAAAGCAACAATAGCCACCTCTGGTTTATTAATAATAGGCGTCGCAATAGTGCCGCCAATTGCACCAATATTTGAAATACTAATAGTACCGCCTTTCAAATCATCTGGCGCAACACGACCTTCTCGCGCTGAGTCGGTTAAACGGGTTAAATCGTTTGCAACTTCTACAATACTTTTGCTCTGACACGATTTAATATTAGGCACTAATAAACCTATTTTTGAGTCAACTGCAATTCCAATATTATGATCGTTATAATAGGTAAGCTCGCTGCACTCATCATTTACTTTAGAGTTAAGTACTGGGTACTCTTTCATTGCAAGCGATAATGCTTTAACAAAAAACGGCATCATGGTTAGTTTAATACCTTGCGCTTTATACTGCTCTTTTAAACTAGAGCGAAGCGCAATTAGCTTAGTTAAGTCTACTTCATCACTAAAGGTAAAGTGTGGAATGGTCGAAACCGACGCCACCATTTGTTTAGCCATTGCCGCTTTTATGCCTTTAATTGGCTCTACACGTGTACCACCTGAGTGTGTAGCTGATGTTCTTTGCTCATTGCCACTGTGCAATGGTGAGGTATCGATAGTGTTAGGAACTTCGCCTTTTACAAACTCTTCTATGTCTTGTTTATAAATACGGCCATTTTTACCACTGCCCGGTACACAAGTTAAATCAACATCAAGCTCGCGTGCTTTACGACGAACCGCTGGCGATGCAACTGCTTTTTTATTCACAATTTTAGTTGTTTGCTCAGCTTTAATAGCGGCTGGTTTATCTGCTGCATTAGTTTGTGCTTTTACCACTGCTTGATTTATATCTGCATCGGCTTTAGCTGTGCGCCCTGCTACCGTCATTTGAAATAACGGGCTGTGCACTTTGGCTATTTCACCTTTTTGATAATACAGCTTATTTACAACACCAGTATATTTTGCCGGTATTTGTACCAAGGCTTTGTCTGTCATTACATCACAAACCGCTTGATCCTCAACTATTTCTTCACCTTCGGCAACTAACCAGTCAACAATTTCACACTCAACAATACCTTCGCCTATATCTGGCAAAATAAAATCTTCTAAGTGCTCGCTGCTATTATTACTGACAACCGTTTGAGCTGCTTTTTCAGGTGCTGCATCAGCTTCTTCGCTAACTGCTTCACCACTTACATTCATAGCAAATAATGGCCCATGAACCTTGGCAATTTCACCTTTTTGATAATAAAGCTTGGTAATTACCCCATCATGTACAGCGGGTATTTGCACTAATGCCTTGTCTGTCATTACATCACAAATAGGCTGATCTTCAGCCACAGTGTCACCTTCTGCCACAAGCCATTCAACAACTTCGCATTCAACTATGCCTTCACCAATATCGGGTAATATAAAATCTTTAGCCATGGTATCCCCTAAAAATCCATTGATTGTTTAATTGCGGCCAATACTTTTAATGCATCCGGTACATATTCTTTTTCAAGCGCTAACGGATACGGCGTATCTAAGCCACACACGCGCATAATTGGCGATTCTAAATGTAGGAAACATTCTTGACCAATGGTTGCCGCTATTTCTGCACCAAAGCCATTAGTAATTGGCGCTTCGTGGCTAACAATCAAGCGTCCAGTTTTAGTCACCGACTGTGCAATTGCCTCTACATCCCATGGTAAAATACTGCGTAAATCAATTACTTCACAGCTAATGCCTTGTTCACTTGCTTGTTTGGCGGCGTCTTCTATTATTTCCATTTGCGCGCCCCACGCAAGTAAGGTCACGTCTGTACCTTGCTGTACTACCTCGGCTTTTCCAAGCTCAATGGTGTAATCTTCTTCTGGCACTTCGCCGATTGATGCGCGGTATAAGCGTTTTGGTTCAAAAAACAATACCGGGTTGTCATCTTTGATTGCCGCGCGTAATAAGCCTTTTGCTTGGTACGGGTTACGTGGCACAATAACTTTTAAGCCTGGTGTATGTGCAAAGTAAGCCTCGGGTGATTGTGAATGATACAAGCCCCCTGCAATTCCGCCGCCGTAAGGTGTACGAATAGTTAAATTACCCACATTAAACTCATTACCACTGCGGTAGCGAAATTTAGCTGATTCATTGACTATTTGGTCAAAGGCTGGAAATATATAATCTGCAAACTGTATTTCTGCCAGCGCTGGAGCGCCAAAAGCCGCTAAACCATTCGCAAAACCTAAAATACCTTGCTCTGTAAGCGGAGTATTAAATACACGGTGTTTACCGTACTTTTCTTGTAAGCCTGAGGTTGCTCTAAATACACCACCAAAGTAACCCACATCTTCGCCAAAAATACAGGCTTGTGGATGCTCTGCCATAGTAATGTCAAGTGCAGAGTTAATTGCGTGTAGCATGTTCATTTTAGCCATTACTTAATTCTCCCTGCTGTAACTGGGTAGGCATCTGGATGCAGTTTTATATGCGCTTTTAGTTGCTCATATTGGCGTTGCAATGATGGAATTGGGGTATCGTAAACATCTGATATTAATTCTTCTAAAGCTGGCTTTGCCACTACTTCGGCACGTTTTAGCGCAGCTAAAATTTCTTCACGAATTGATTCTTTAGCTTTTACATCGTCGGCTTCGTTCAGCCAGTCTTGCTTAATTAGCCATTTTCTAAACTTGTCGATTGGGCATACTTGATTATTAGCTTCTTCATCTTTAGAGCGATAACCACTTGGATCGTCTGAGGTCGAATGCGCACCTAAGCGATAAGCAATTGATTCAATTAAAATTGGCTCGCCTGTGCTCACTGCAATTTCACGGGCTTTTTTAGTTGCCGCATACACTGCAAGGGCATCTGTGCCATCAACACGAATTGTTTTAATACCGTAACCAACGCCACGAGAAGCAATGCCGTCACCTTTAAACTGCTCATCTGCAGGGGTCGAAATAGCATAACCATTATTACGGGCAAAAAATATTACCGGCGCTTGATGCACTGCAGCCATATTTACACCGGCATGAAAGTCCCCTTCAGACGCTGCGCCTTCACCAAAATAACAAATAGTGATGTTATCTATAGTGCTGGCAAGCTCACCTGTTTTAGCATCTATATGTTTAATTTTTTGACCATAAGCGTAGCCAGTCGCTTGTGGAATTTGTGTTCCTAATGGCGATGATATGGTCATATAGTTTAATGCTTTAGAACCATAATGAATCGGCATTTGGCGGCCTTTGCCTAAATCCAGTTCATTAGAAAACATTTGGTTCATAAACTGATCAAGCGTAAAACCACGATAGTGAAGCGCCGCTTGTTCACGGTACTGAGCCATAATCATATCATTTTGATCAAGCGCAGCTGCAGAGGCTGTTACTGCAGCTTCTTCACCTAAACATTGCATATAAAAGCTAATGCGGCCTTGACGCTGTGCACCTTGCATGCGCTCATCTAACAAACGTATAAAGCGCATGGTTTCGTATAATTTAATTGCGGTATGTTTTGAAATGTCGGGTGCGGTTGCACCTGGATGAATCTCGCCGTCCTCAGTTAAAATACTAAGGGTTGGAATAGTTAACGCATTGCCATCGATAAACTCAAGCTTATGGTTAATATTCAGCGATACGTTATTTGGATTACTCATAACCTACCTTCTTTTGTTGTCGATAAAACAGTGCCCATTAAATTATTATTGTGGGTTGATTGCTGCGAATAAACTTTGCAACATCTGCACTGTCTTTAATTAAAGCTGCCGACACTTTACGTTAACGTAAAGTGATATTCAACAAATCTGTGACGAAACAAAACTAAATAGTGAGTATAAAAATGGCAAGTTAACTATACAGATATTTTACTATTTATTAATCATATAGTTAACTTATTACAACAAGTGGTCTGATCAGCTATTTTAAATAAAATTACTGTCTATCGCCATTGGCACAACGGTTAACAGCGCTCGCTGCCCAATAGCTACGTTTGCATTGGGGAAAATAATCGCTTCTCCTTGCACATCGGCGTAGTAAGGTGTATCGCCATCAGTAGCTAACAACTCACCCTTGGCAAAACCTGTGAAGTTTTCGGCCTGATCTGAAAATGGAAAACTAAATTCATTCTGCGTTCTATTTATGGTGCGGTGCACAGTAAACAACTCGAATTCATCTGCATTAAATTCTGGATATTCAACCTTATCTTGGCTAATTAATGCAGTGAGTGTTTGTTTGGTTTTTGCAAAGCGGCTCATGTCATTCTCACCAAAGGGCTTAACTTGGCCAAGCTCGACCGTAAACGAATCGGCACCATGCACAAATGATGAATAATAACTAAAGGTGGTTGCTGGGGATTTCATCATTAATACGGTATTTACCCCACAACTTAATAAAAACTGTAATTGCGACTTTTTCCACGGTTTACCATGTAAATAGGGATACACTGCAAACTTTTCGTTTTTAGAGCCACGAATTGCAGTATGTAAATCGTAATGGCAGCGGCTGCTACCTTGCTCGCCTCGGCTAAAAAAGTCACTTACGTACTGCTCTAATTTGGCTGCACGGGTACGTTCGTTATTCATTGGTACGCCGTCTACACTATGGTGGCCATTAAACAACCTGTTAAGGTTTTCTTCTACAAAACGCAAACCAATATTAATTGATTGCGGATTACCAAAAATAAATAAAGCGCGTTGCTTTAAGAGCAGCTCACCGGCGATTATTTGTTTAATTAATTCGTCGCATATTTCGATTGGTGCGGTTTCGTTTCCGTGCACTGCACTTGAGTACACTACGTCTTTGCTTGAAACAGTGGCCGGTTGAAACTCTATAACACCGGTATCATGAATAGTAACTACGGTGCCATTATTGAGGGTGAACTCCCCTGCGGCTAAGTGCCATTCGTTATTGCGGCTTAGCGTTAAAAAGTCGCCAGTTTGTTTTAATTCTTCGATGTAATCTGGAGTAGTGGCTGACATATGGATAAAAGCCCTTTGTAAAATTGAAATTATTATTATGCAATTAAAAACAAAAACGGCTGATTAAATCAGCCGTTTTTAAGTAATATAAGCGATATTAGCTAATAACTGAGTCTACTAGCTTTTTAGCTTCTTTTTCAAGTAGTGCTAAATGCGCTTCACCTTTAAACGACTCAAGGTAAATTTTGTATATATCTTCAGTACCCGATGGACGCGCTGCAAACCAACCACTTTCGGTAACTACTTTTAAACCACCAATTGGCGCATTATTACCTGGCGCATGGGTTAGCTTTTGTAAAATAGGTTCACCTGCGAGTGTATCGGCTTTAACGTCGTCGGCACTGAGGGCTTTTAAACGCGATTTTTGCGTGCTTGTAGCCGGTGCGTCTATACGTTTATAAAGCGGCGAGCCAAATTCTTGCTCTAACTCTTTATAAAGAGCAGACGGTGTTTTACCGGTAACAGCAAGTATTTCGGCCGCTAATAAGCCCATAATAAAGCCATCTTTGTCGGTACACCAAACACTGCCATCAAAACGTAAAAATGCGGCGCCAGCACTTTCTTCGCCGCCAAAGGCTAACTTGCCTTTATTTAACCCTTCAACAAACCATTTAAAGCCAACCGGTACTTCTTTTACTTTACGGCCATTACGCTCAGTAACTTTGTCGATCATGGAGCTGGAAACTAACGTTTTGCCAATTTGCACATTTGCGTTCCAGTCTCGATTTTTAAGCAAATAATCAATCGCAACCGCTAAAAAGTGATTAGGGTTCATTAAACCATCTGGCGTTACTATGCCATGGCGGTCGTAATCTGGATCGTTACCAATGGCAATATCAAAATCATCTTTAAGCGCAATAAGGTTGGCCATTGAATAAGGTGATGAGCAATCCATACGAATTTTGCCATCTTTATCAAGTGGCATAAATGCAAAACGAGGATCAACAACATCATTTACAACGCTAATGTCTAAATTATATTTTTTAGCGATAACCGGCCAAAAATTAATGCCTGAGCCGCCCAGCGGATCAACGCCAATTTTGATACCCGCTTCGCTAATCGCTTTTAAATTAACAATATTTTCTAGATCATTAATATACGGGGTCATTAAGTCTTGGTATTTAATAAACCCTGAGCGCGAGGCTTTAGCAAACGGAAATAATTCCACTTCAACTAAGTCCTCTAGTAATAACTGATTAGCTCTGTCTTCTATCCATTTAGTCACGTCGGTATCGGCAGGCCCGCCATCGGGTGGGTTGTATTTAAACCCGCCATCCTCTGGTGGGTTATGCGAAGGCGTAACTACAATACCGTCGGCTAATTCATTTGGGTGCAGCTTGTTGTAACTTACAATAGCGTGGCTAATTACAGGTGTTGGAGTAAAGTCACCATCGTCTTGGGTGATCACTTGCACTTCGTTGGCTACTAATACTTCTATTGCCGAATTAAAGGCCGCTTCACTTAAAGCGTGGGTGTCTTTTCCTAAAAATAACGGGCCAAAAATATCGTTTTGTTTTCTGTAGTCACAAATAGCTTGAGTAATAGAGAGTATGTGCGATTCGTTAAATTTAACATCGTAGGAGCAACCACGATGCCCTGATGTACCAAATGCAACACAATGCTCTGGATTCTGCTCAAGGTCTGGCTCATTTAAATAATACGCAGATACTAATTTAGGTACATTTATTAATACCGATTGTGGAGCTGGTTTGCCCGCACCTGGATGAATAGCCATAGTATTTCCTTACAGGTAGTCGCGAATTTTTTCAGCTTGTTCTGTGCTATAACCTAAACACAAAGCAACTTCATGAAGCATCATTTTTTTACGTGTAGTGTTAGAGTTTGTCATTACCCAGTACTCACTGTCGGTGATGTTTTTAGGGTTCATACTGCTACCACTATTAACTAAGTCTTCTTTGCTAGTAGCAAAGTAAACGCGATCACGGCCTTTGATATCTAATACGGCGCGAAAGTCAGTTTTATGGGTACGGTAAAATGCACTTAAAATAAATAAAAACCGACCCACAACGCCTTTCTGCATTGCCAACTCTTCTTTATTTAATACATTAAATACATTCGCATTTTTTTGCTGCACAGACTTCTCAGCTACTGCACTTGGCTTAGCAGCAAGCGCAGGTGTTTGCTCTGCTACAGGGGGAATTTTAGGCAAGGTAGTTGTTGTTTGATTATTTTGATTAAGCTCTACGTTTGCGGTCTGAATTTTTTCGCCGCTCAGATTTAATAAACGACGTAAAATAGTGGATGCGCTCTCACCAATACTTTGCGTATTGCTGGCAATATACTGATATAACTCGTCGTCTATGTCGATTTGTTTCATGTTCTTCCTGTCATTACGGCCACATTTTTCTTTCCGTGTGATTATACCCAAACCAGTTAGAAATGCGAGTTACAACAAACCCCGCTGTAAACATATATTTTAAATTACTTATGTGCGCTATTTAAATTACTATTTAGCACGATTAAATAGCTAAATATTGTTGATAAAACAGGCTACAGCCCAATATTATATTTTGTGACTGTATTTTTTGCTTTTTAAGCAAATGCTCGTCACACTATGGCGAATTTTACACTGAGGCTAATATGCAGTTAAATTATAAGCAACAAGGGCAAGGCCCACATGTTATTTTAATTCATGGGCTTTTTGGATCATTAGAGAACTTAAACGTGATCGCAAAACCCCTTAGTGAATTTTATACCGTAACTAATGTCGATTTACGTAACCATGGCAAATCGCCCCATAGCGATACAATGACTTATGCGGCAATGGCCCAAGATATTATTGAATTATTAACGCATTTGAACATAGATAAAGCGCACATTATAGGCCACTCTATGGGCGGAAAAGTAGCAATGGAATTGGCATTAACCCATCCAGAGCACGTTAATAAATTAATTGTGCTTGATATAGCACCTGTTAGTTACCCTGCTCGCCACACTAAAATTATTCAAGCACTTAAAGCGGTTGCAAACGAATCTATTACAGATAGAAAGCATGCCGATGCAATTATGCAGCCTTTTATAGACGAGATGGGTGTGCGTCAGTTTTTATTAAAAAGTTTAGCTAAAAACGATGAAGGCAATTTTGCATGGCGGTTTAATTTATTGAGTCTTGATAAAAATTATTCGATAATTACCGACAATGTTAATGAAAACAATTCTTGTTTGTGCGACACTCTATTTATTAAAGGTAATGATTCTGACTATATATTAGCTGAGCATAGAGCGGCTATTAATGCGCGCTTTAGTAATGCCAGTGCCAAAATAATTCACGGTGCTGGCCACTGGTTGCATGCGCAAAAGCCATTAGCAGTGAATAAAGCAATAAATGACTTTTTAACTGCGATTTAAACTCATTTTAATCGCCTGTTTTTGATTTTGCGTACTAAAAAGTCGTATATTTATATGCTATAGTATGCGCCGTTTAATTTAAAGGTTACACGTTGATGGTCAGTCAGTTAATTAACGAATTTGATACCTTAGGGTTGTATTTTGGCTTAGCCGGTATTTTTATATTTATCGGTATGGCAATTAAAGACGTACTAAAAAGCGGCAATGTACCCAAGTTTGGTCGTTACATTGTTTGGGCTGTACTCTTTTTAGGGTGTTCTGGCTTTATTGCTAAAGGACTTATTCAAGTATTTTGGCAAGGCGCAGGTGTAGGTTAAGCATGGCCAAGTCAGAAACAGATAGAACAACGCTCGATTTATTTGAATACGAAAAACGCCCAGGCAGACCTAAAACCAATCCCCTTCCACGGGATATGCAGTTAAAGGTTAATAAACGTAATCAAATAAAAAGAGATAAAGCACGTGGTTTAAAGCGTGTTGAATTTAAAGTTTCTTCACAGTTATATCAGGCACTTAGTGATATGGCAGATGCACAAAATATTAGCCGCAGTGTGTTGATTGAAACAATTTTACAAGAAAGATTGGCTATTGATAGATAAAAGGTTTAATCCATGGCAAGTGTAGGCATTTTTTTCGGAAGTGACACAGGTAATACAGAACACGTAGCAAAAATGATCCAAAAAGAATTGGGTAAAAAGCTCGTAGCTGTACATGATATTGCAAAAAGCTCTAAAGAAGAGATTGCGGAATTTGATTTAATCTTATTTGGTATTCCTACTTGGTATTATGGCGAAGCGCAATGTGATTGGGATGATTTTTTTCCTGAGCTTGAAGAAGTAGACTTTGAAGGTAAGCTGGTTGCTATTTTTGGTTGTGGTGACCAAGAAGACTACGCAGAGTACTTTTTAGATGCAATGGGCATGATTAACGATATAGTTACTGAACGTGGTGCTATTGTGGTTGGTCATTGGCCAAGTGAAAGTTATAACTTTGAAGCATCTAAAGGTATTGCTGATGACAAACATTTTGTTGGTTTAGGTATCGATGAAGACCGTCAACCAGAACTCACTGAGCAGCGTGTTAAAGCCTGGTCTGCGCAAGTTTATGAAGAAATGTGTTTAAGCGAACTTGCTGATTAACTTTATTTTTTCTTGGTTTTTGCTTAAATTAGTAGCAATATATTAGTAAATGCGCTTTTATCGGTATTTATTAGCTTTGACCTTTGCACTTAGTAGCTAGGCACGTTACCCTTACCGGTTGATGTGTCGTGTACATCTATTCGTGTACATCCTTGCAAGGTGTCTAGTATAACCAAACAAAATTGAGACAGATTTAATGACTGATCATAATTTGGAATTAAAAAAAGCCGGTTTAAAGGTTACTTTACCGCGAATTAAGATTTTAGAGATTTTACAATCACCTGATAACCAGCATATTAGTGCTGAGGATGTTTATAAAATTCTTCTAGATTTGGGTGAAGAAATCGGTCTTGCAACTGTATATCGCGTACTTAATCAATTTGATGACGCTGGTATTGTTACTCGCCATCACTTTGAAGGTGGTAAATCAGTATTTGAACTTGCAACCAGCACTCACCATGACCACTTAGTATGTCTAAAATGTGGTAAAGTGGTTGAGTTTGAAGATGATGTTATTGAACGTCGCCAACTTGAAGTTGCTGAAAGAAATGGTATTAAATTAACCAATCATTCTTTATATTTGTATGGTGAATGCGAAGACAAAGAAGCGTGCAAAAATTTTGCTAATAATATAAGTTAAGCTTGTATTATAAACAAAAAAAACCTGCTTAATGCAGGTTTTTTTGTCAGTAAAATTCCCAGTACTCATTACTAACACTTCCTAGGTAATAATGAGTACTGAGGCGTTAACCTTTACTGAGTTTTTGACCATGAGTCACGCAGACCCACTGTTTGATTAAATACTATGTTTTTCGCTTTTGAATCTCGCGAAAAATAGCCAGTACGTTCAAACTGAAAACCTTGCTCGGCTGCTGAATTAGCCAACGATGGCTCTAACTTAGCATTCGTTAAAATAACTAATGAGTCAGGGTTTAAGGTGCTTTCAAACTCATCGGCTGCTGCTGGGTTTGGTACGCTAAATAAACGGTCATACAAACGTACTTCTGCTGTAATCGCTTCACTTGCCGATACCCAATGAATAACCCCTTTAACTTTACGACCATCACTTGGGTTTTTACCTAGCGTTTCTGGGTCAAAAGTACAATAAATAGTGGTAATTTCACCATTTTCGTCTTTTTCAACACGCTGTGCTTTAATTACATAAGCGCCGCGTAAGCGTACTTCTTTATCAAGTACTAAACGTTTGAACTTGTTATTAGCTTCTTCTTTAAAGTCTTCACGTTCAATATAAATTTCACGTGTGAATGGCACATCACGGCGACCCATTTCTTCTTTATTTGGGTGATTAGCCACAGATAAGGTTTCAACTTTATCAGCATCATAGTTTTCAATAACGATTTTAACGGGATCAAGTACCGCCATTGCACGTGGTGCATTTTCGTTAAGATCTTCACGGATACAGGCTTCAAGCATGCCCATTTCAACCATGTTTTCTTGTTTGGTTACACCAATACGTAAGCAGAACTCACGAATGGAGGCTGGGGTATAACCACGACGACGTAAGCCTGCAATCGTAGGCATACGTGGATCATCCCACCCTTCTACATGATTATTCACTACTAAGTCGCTGAGCTTGCGCTTAGACATAATAGTGTACTCTAGGTTTAAGCGTGAAAACTCAATTTGTTGTGGATGACACTCTAAACTGATGTTATCAAGTACCCAGTCATATAAACGACGGTTATCTTGAAACTCCAGTGTACACAATGAATGAGTAATACCTTCTAGCGCATCAGAAATACAGTGAGTAAAGTCGTACATTGGGTAAATGCACCACTTATCTGCAGTTTGATGATGATGAGCAAAGCGTACACGATAAATAATAGGATCGCGAAGCACCATAAATGAGCTTGCCATATCAATTTTAGCGCGCAGTACACACTCGCCTTCTTTAAACTCGCCATTACGCATTTTTTCAAATAACGCGAGGTTCTCATCACTTGCTGTATCGCGGTATGGGCTGTTTTTACCCGGCTCTTTTAATGTGCCACGGTATTCACGGGCTTGATCTGCCGTTAAAAAGCACACATACGCTAAGCCTTTATTTATTAGCTCAACTGCATAATCGTATAATATATCGAAGTAATTAGACGAGTATTTAATTTCGCCATCCCAATTAAAGCCTAACCACTGCACGTCTTCTTTAATAGAATTAACGTAGTTAATATCTTCTTTTTCTGGGTTTGTATCGTCAAAGCGTAAGTTACATAAACCGTTATAGTCTTTTGCGATGCCAAAATTTAAACAAATTGATTTTGCATGGCCAATGTGTAAAAAACCATTTGGTTCGGGTGGAAAACGAGTATGCGTAGACGCATGCTTTCCACTTGCTAAATCTTGGTCAATGCGGGTTCTAATAAAATTACTTGGGCGATTCTCGATTTCCGCCATAGGAGTATGATCCTCAAAATAGTGCGTGATAACAAAACTAATGCATTATTACAAAAACATACACTAACATACAGCAATAGATTAAGGTTTATTTTAGATCTTGGTTAACTTTAATTCAGTAACGAGTCAGTTAATGAATAAACTTTGTTTTAGCGCAATAATAACGTCATCAAAGGCCATTATAGTAAGCAAATAACCTGACTTAAAGGAACCATGATGGCTATACAAAATCAACACCGTGTTTATATTCCAACCAATGCCCGCACCAATCACTACCTTTTAGCTGAAATAACCCCTACCACTGATTTTTATAAAAGCTTTAGTAATATTAACTGTTGTTATGAGCGTATAGCACGTGAGCTTTTTTCTTGCTGTGATGAGCTTGGCTTACACAATGTGCATTTATTAGCGAACGACAAACTACCTGTAGTACGCTTTAACGATGAGTCGTATCAGCTTGAAACGAATAAACAAATGTTGTTTTTTTATAACCCTCGCTACCACGAAGCACATAAAGCGTACTACACTGAAAATATAGCCAGTAAAAAAATCAGGCTGTTATTTTTAGCAACCGGTGACGATCTGCGTGCAAATTCTGCACTGTTTCATAGCAAAGTACAAAAGGTATTAAATAATTTACAACAGCAGTTATTTTTAGAACAACCACTGTTTAAACTGCGCGATCATCAACATTTAACCTATGACTTATTTGCTAAAGATAAAGGCAATAAACAAACCTACGGCTATAAACTGCGTAGCCTCTACCCTCGCTACCAGTCAAGGCAGTGTAATATTCCCAGTGATCATGCCCAAATGAGCTATGCAACCTTTGCTATTCCAGTGTCACGAGCAATCAAAACGCAATTTCAAACACAAATAAATAATCGTGATTTTAAGCAATTTTATACATACTTTACCGATTTATTTACCCAAATTTGTAATACCAATAAGTTAACCCACGGGGCTATGGTTGCTAATGGCGCTATACCAATTATTCGTAATAGCAGCATTGATAAAAATGACGGTAATCAAGAATTACAAAAGTTAAGCTTTGACATCGAGACTGATCAAGTGCAAATTAAAGCGCTATTTAATGAAGATAAATTAGTAGAAACACTGCATTTTGTAGTGGTAGCTGCGCAGCATAATAATAATGAAATGGGCTATGGGCGGTTTATGAATCAAGTAGAGAAAACGATTCATACTTTGTGCGATGAGTTAGCTATAAATAAACAACGCCAAGATTTATCAGTGCGGTTTTATCAGCATATAAGCTACCTATACTAAGTGTAAAAGTAAAAATAAAAATAAAAATAAAAGTGAAGATAACAAAAAGGCTCGCATTAGCGAGCCTTTTTAGAGTAAAAAAGCGATTACCAGCCTGTTTTCTCTTTAAGTGCTTTACCGATATCAGCAAGTGAACGTACAGTTTTTACGCCCGCAGCTTCTAGTGCAGCAAATTTCTCATCAGCAGTACCTTTACCACCGGCAATGATTGCGCCAGCGTGACCCATACGCTTACCTTCTGGTGCAGTAACACCAGCAATGTAAGATACTACAGGTTTAGTAACGTGTGCTTTAATGTACTCTGCAGCTTCTTCTTCTGCAGTACCACCAATTTCACCGATCATTACGATCGCTTCAGTTTGTGGATCTTTTTCGAACATTTCTAAAACGTCGATAAAGTTAGTACCTGGAATTGGGTCGCCACCAATACCAACACATGTAGACTGACCAAAACCAGCATCAGTAGTTTGCTTAACTGCTTCGTACGTTAATGTACCAGAGCGAGAAACAATACCTACTTTACCAGGTTTGTGGATATGACCAGGCATGATACCAATCTTAGTTTCACCAGGAGTAATAACACCTGGGCAGTTAGGACCGATCATACGTGTACCTGTTTGATCTAGTTTGATTTTAACATCAACCATATCAAGTGTAGGAATACCTTCAGTGATACAAACAATCAGCTCGATGCCTGCATCGATTGCTTCTAAGATTGCATCTTTACAAAAAGGTGCTGGTACATAGATAACAGACGCAGTTGCGCCAGTTTCTTGTACTGCTTCACGCACTGTATTGAATACAGGAAGACCAAGGTGCGTTTGACCGCCTTTACCTGGGCTTACGCCACCAACCATTTGTGTACCGTACTCAAGCGCTTGCTCTGAGTGGAAAGTACCTTGGCCACCGGTGAAACCTTGACAGATAACTTTTGTATCTTTATTGATTAATACAGACATTATTTGCCCTCCGCAGCAGCAACTACTTTTTCAGCAGCGTCTGTTAGTGATTCAGCAGCGATGATGTCTAGACCAGAGTTTTTAAGAACTTCACGGCCTAGTTCAGCGTTAGTACCTTCTAAACGTACAACTACTGGTACGTTTACGCCTACTTCTTTAACTGCGCCAATGATGCCTTCAGCAATCATGTCACAACGTACAATACCGCCAAAGATGTTAACTAAAACAGCTTTAACATTATCATCAGAAAGAATGATTTTGAATGCTTCAGAAACACGTTCTTTAGTCGCGCCGCCGCCAACATCTAGGAAGTTAGCCGGTTTGCCACCGTGTAGGTTTACGATGTCCATAGTACCCATTGCTAGGCCTGCACCGTTAACCATACAACCAACGTTACCATCTAGCGCTACGTAGTTAAGCTCAAAGCTTGCTGCATGTGCTTCACGTGAATCTTCTTGTGAAGGATCGTGGAATTCACGGATTTTAGGTTGACGGTAAAGTGCATTACCATCGATACCGATTTTGCCGTCAAGACAGTGAAGGTTACCTTCGTCTGTGATCACAAGCGGGTTGATTTCAAGTAATGCGAAATCAAAATCAGTGAACATTTTACCAAGACCCATAAAGATCTTAACAAACTGTTTCATTTGTACTGGGTTAAGACCCAATTTGAAACCTAGTTCACGTGCTTGATAAGCTTGAGGACCTACTAATGGGTCAATCTCAGCTTTATGGATAAGCTCAGGTGTTTCCTCAGCAACAGTTTCAATTTCAACGCCGCCTTCAGTAGACGCCATGAAAACAACTTTGCGAGATGCACGGTCAACAACTGCACCTAGGTACAATTCGTTGGCGATGTCAGTACAGCTTTCTACTAAAATTTTAGCAACTGGCTGGCCTTTCTCGTCTGTTTGGTAAGTAACTAGGTTTTTACCTAACCAGTTAGCTGCAAACGCTTTAACTTCGTCGATAGTTTTTACTAGCTTTACACCGCCAGCTTTACCACGTCCACCTGCGTGAACCTGAGTTTTAACAACCCACATATCGCCGCCAATTTTTTCAGCAGCAGCTGCAGCTTCTTCAGGTGTATCGCAAGCGTAACCTGTAGAAACTGGTAAACCATATTCGGCAAAAAGTTGTTTTGCCTGATACTCATGCAAATTCATGATGCTTTATCCAAATTTTTATACTAAAAGAGCCGAATATTTTTTCAAATAAACAACTATCCCAAATTGCGACCATAGTATAGATCCCAAGGCTTAACATGAAAACCCCAGTATGACCAAAGGCGCAAAAAAAAAGCTGTGAATGTTCATTCACAGCTTACATTTCATACAACTAAATTAAACATCCAGTAATAAGCGTGTTGGATCTTCAAGTAACTCTTTAATTGTTACTAAGAAGCCAACAGATTCTTTGCCATCAATGATGCGGTGGTCATAAGAAAGTGCTAAATACATCATAGGAAGTATTTCTACTTTACCGTTTACAGCCATTGGACGATCTTGGATTTTATGCATACCCAAAATTGAAGACTGCGGTAAATTAATGATAGGAGTAGATAGTAAAGAACCAAATACACCGCCATTTGTAATAGTGAAGTTACCACCCGTCATATCATCAAGTGTTAGCTTACCATCACGACCTTTTAGTGCTAGCTCACGAATACCTTTTTCGATTTCTGCAACTGATAACTTGTCACAATCTTTAAGTACTGGCGTTACTAGACCACGAGGTGTAGATACAGCGATGCTGATGTCGAAGTAGTTGTGATAAACAATATCGTCACCATCAATTGATGCATTTACATCTGGGAAGCGCTTAAGTGCTTCAGTAACCGCTTTCACGTAGAAAGACATGAAACCTAAACGAATACCGTGGCGCTTTTCAAACACTTCTTGATACTGCTTACGAAGGCTCATGATAGGTTCCATGTTCACTTCGTTGAATGTTGTTAACATTGCAGTTGAGTTTTTCGCTTCAAGTAAGCGCTTAGCAATTGTTTTACGTAAACGCGTCATAGGAACACGTTTTTGTGTACGATCGCCCATTGCTGCTGCAGGTGCCGCCGCTGGTGCTGCTTTTGCCGCTGGTGCAGGTGCTTTTAAGAAAGTATCTACGTCTTCTTTAGTTACACGACCGTTTTTACCCGTGCCTTTAATTTTTGCAGCGTCTAGGCCTTTTTCAGCAATTAAACGACGTACTGAAGGTGTTAACACATCAGAGCTGTCGTTTGACTCACTTGCTGCTGGTGCAGCTGCGTCTGCTTTTTTAGCTGGTGCTGCTGGAGCGCCGCCCGCTTTAACCGAACCAATTACTTGCTCGCCTAATACAGTGTCGCCTTCGCCGTGGATTATTTCACCCATGATACCGTCTTCTTGAGCAACAACCTCAAGTACCACTTTATCAGTTTCAATATCTACTAAGTTTTGATCGCGAGTTACTGCGTCGCCTGCTTGTACATGCCATGTAGCAATTGTTGCGTCTGCAACTGATTCTGGAAGTACAGGAACTTTAATATCCACTTCTTTACCTTCTGATGCTGGTGCTGATTGCGCCGCTGGCGCGTCTTCTGATTTAGTTGCTGCAGATTCTTCAGTTGAAGAGTCTTCTTTTGGTGCATCTTCACTTGCTGGTGCTGCATCAGCATCGCCAAGTAAACCGATAACTTGATCGCCAAGTACCGTAGCGCCTTCTTCTTGTGTAATTTCAGTAATCACACCGTCATGTTGCGCAACAACTTCTAAAACCACTTTATCTGTTTCAATGTCTACTAAGTTTTGGTCGCGAGTTACTTTGTCGCCAACACTTACATGCCATGTAGCAACGGTAGCATCTGCAACCGACTCAGGAAGAACAGGAACTTTAATTTCTGTGCTCATTGCTTATCCTTTATTTTCGATAGTAAGCGCGTCGGCAACGAGCGCTTGTTGTTCTTTAGTATGTACTGACATATAACCACATGCTGGTGATGCTGAAGCCTTACGACCCGCATACGTTAGTTTAGCGTTTTGTGGAATAGCATCTTTGAAGTGATGTTGCGAGCAATACCATGCACCTTGGTTTTGCGGCTCTTCTTGACACCATACAAAATCAGTTACGTGCTGGTAACGCTCTATAATAGTTTTCATTTCGTCGTGTGGGAACGGGTAAAGCTGCTCTACACGTACGATTGCAATATTATCTTGTTCAAGCTTGCGGCGCTCTTGTAATAGTTCATAGTAAACTTTACCACTACAAAAAATAACGCGTTCTACTTTCTCAGGGTTAATATCATCAATTTCGTCAATCACATTATGAAAAACACCTGCAGAGAGTTCTTCTAGCGAAGACACTGCTAACGGATGGCGTAGTAATGACTTAGGCGTCATAACAATCAGTGGACGACGCAATGGTCTAACTGATTGACGACGAAGCATTGCATATACTTGCGCTGGCGTTGAAGGTACACATACTTGCATATTGTGATCAGCACAAAGTTGTAAAAAGCGCTCTAAGCGTGCAGAGCTGTGCTCTGGACCTTGGCCTTCGTAACCATGTGGTAATAAAATAGTAAGGCCGCATAAACGCCCCCACTTTTGCTCACCCGAGCTTAAAAACTGATCAAATACAACTTGTGCGCCGTTTGCAAAGTCACCAAACTGTGCTTCCCAAATAATTAATGACGTTGGCTCTGCGGTTGCGTAACCATATTCAAAAGCAACAACCGCTTCTTCAGAAAGAACTGAATCGAATACTTGGAAAGTACCTTGATCTTTACCAACATGCTCAAGTGGAGTGTAAGTCGCACCATCGGCTTGACTATGTACTACCGCATGGCGATGGAAGAAAGTACCACGACCAGAATCTTGTCCAGTAAAACGAATATCTGTGCCTTCTGCTGCAATAGTTGCATAAGCGAGTGTTTCTGCCATGCCCCAATCAAGCGGCTTTTCGCCAGATGCCATTAGCTTACGATCGTCGTAAATTTTCTTCACGCGCGATTGCGCTTTATGACTCTCTGGGTAGCTAGACACTATGTTGCCAAGCTCTTTTAGTTTTTCAACCGAGACACTTGCATCGTAATCAACACTCCATTCATGGCCAACATACTTTGCCCAATCTGATGAATGTGATGTTTCTGGCTGTATTTCATCAACCACACAATTACCTTCGTCTAAACCATTACGGTAATCATCAACAAGTGCTTTAACCTCATCTTCAGTGAATGAGCCTTCGGCAATTAATTGATCAGCGTAAATTAAACGTGGAACTGGATGCTTTTTAATTTTTTGATACATAACAGGCTGAGTAGCATTAGGCTCATCAGCTTCGTTATGGCCATGGCGACGGTAACAAACAAGGTCAATTACAACGTCACGCTTAAATTGGTTTCTGAAATCAAGTGCCAGTTGAGTAACAAATGCCACTGCTTCTGGATCGTCAGAATTAACATGAAATATTGGCGACTGCACCATTTTAGCAATGTCAGTACAGTATGGAGTAGAACGTACATCGTCTTGTTTAGACGTTGTAAAACCAACTTGGTTATTTACTACTATACGAATACTACCGCCACAGCTAAAGGCGTTTGTTTGTGACATGTTAAATGTTTCTTGTACAACACCTTGACCAGCAATTGCTGAGTCGCCATGAATAGTAATTGGCAGTGCTTTAATACCTGAGCTGTCACCTAAGCGGTCTAAACGAGCACGTACTGAGCCCATAACCACTGGATTTACAATTTCAAGATGCGATGGGTTAAACGCAAGTGCCATGTGCACATTGCCACCTTTAGTAGCAAAGTCAGATGAGTAACCCATGTGGTATTTAACATCACCCGAGCTTAACGTGTCTTTGTGTTTACCGGCAAACTCATCAAATAACTCTGATGGATTTTTACCAAGTACGTTCACAAGTACGTTTAAACGGCCGCGGTGAGCCATACCAATAACAGCTTCTTTTTGGCCACTTTCACCAGCGCGGTGAATCAGCTCTTTAAGCATAGGTACTAACGCATCGCCACCTTCAAGTGAGAAGCGCTTAGCACCTGGGAACTTAGCCCCTAAATATTTTTCAAGACCATCGGCTGCGGTTAATCCTTTAAGGATACGTAGCTTTTCGTCTTTATTGAATTTTGGCCTAGACTGAACAGACTCTAAACGCTGTTGTAACCAACGTTTTTCTTCTGTTGATGTGATGTGCATATACTCGGCGCCAATAGAACCACAATACGTGGTTTTTAGTGCTTGGTATAACTCACCTAGAGGCATAGTATCGCGCCCTACAGCAAACGATCCTACATTAAATTCGCGGTCAAAGTCAGCATTGGATAGGTCGTGGTAATCTAGCTCTAAATCTCGTACGCGCTCTCGCTGCCAAATACCTAACGGATCTAAGTTAGCATTTTGGTGTCCACGAAAACGGAAAGCATTAATAAGTTGCAATACTTTAACCTGTTTAAGGTCACCGCCACTGCCCTCTGCTACCACTACTTCTCTATGCTTGTTTTTAGCAAGCGCCGCAAACTGTGCTCGAACTTCTGAATGTTTTACTTCAACATCCACACCATCAACTTTAGGTAATTGTTCAAACACTTCTCGCCATTCTTCTGGCACCGAAGTCGCATCGTCTAAATACGCTTCATAAAGCTCTTCAATATAAGCAACGTTACCGCCGTTTAAATGTGAAGATTCTAGCCATGCCTTCATCACACCTTCGTGCATTTATAAGCCCTTTTCTTTAGCGCAGAAATTAATAGTTATGATAACAGGATGACTAATTAGTATTAGCCATCCTACATTTACTAAGTAATTAAACCGCTCGGTTTAATAACATAGATTTTATTTGTCCAATTGCTTTGGTCGGATTAAGACCCTTAGGACAAACGCTAACACAGTTCATTATACTGTGGCAACGGAACACACTGAAAGCATCGTCTAAGTCAGCTAAACGCTCTTCTGTTGCTGTATCTCGGCTATCAGCCAAGAAACGGTAAGCATGAAGAAGGCCTGCTGGACCAATGAACTTGTCTGGATTCCACCAGAACGAAGGACACGATGTTGAACAACATGCACATAAAATACACTCATAAAGCCCATCTAACTTATCACGTTCTTCGATTGTTTGAAGACGCTCGCCAGCTGCTGGCGTGTCATTAATTAGATACGGTTTAACTTTTTCGTATTGAGTGTAGAACTGACTCATGTCAATAACAAGGTCACGAACCACAGGTAAGCCTGGTAATGGACGCACTACTATTTTACCTTTGCCACCTTTTTGCAGCGTAGATAAAGGAGTGATACATGCCAAACCATTTTTACCATTCATGTTAACACCATCAGATCCACACACGCCTTCACGGCATGAACGACGGAAAGATAATGTTGGATCTTGTTCTTTTAAAAGAATAAGTGCATCCAAAACCATCATGTCGTGACCTTCCTCTGTTTGCAAGGTGTATTCTTGCATACGAGGTGCGTTGTCAACATCGGGATTATAACGATAAACTGAAAATTGTACTTGTGCCATCGTCTATCTCCTAGTACACACGTGCTTTAGGTGGGAAAGCTTCACGCGACTTAGGCGCGTAGTTTACGTCACGCTTGCTCATTTCATCCGTTAACGGATTAAATACTGAGTGACATAACCAGTTTTCGTCATCACGATCTGGGAAGTCAAAGCGAGAGTGTGCACCACGGCTTTCGGTACGGAAGTTTGCAGCTACTGCAGTTGAGTAAGCTGTTTCCATTAAGTTATCTAGTTCAAGACATTCAATACGCTGCGTGTTGAAGTCTGATGATTTATCATCAAGACGTGCATGTTGCAGACGTTCACGAATTTCTTTAAGTTCTTGCAGACCAGCAGCCATTGAGTCACCTTCACGAAATACCGAGAAGTTAAGTTGCATACATTGCTGTAAGTCTTTTTTGATTTGAACTGGATCTTCACCTTGGCCAGCCGTTGAATTTTCCCAACGATTGTAACGTGCAAGTGATGTTTCTAAATCAGACTCTGATGCCGCTTTAGAAATTTCAACATCATTTAGGTATTTACCTAAGAAGTTACCGGCCGCACGACCAAATACCACTAAATCAAGTAATGAGTTACCACCTAAGCGGTTAGCACCGTGTACTGATACACAGGCAATCTCACCTACCGCAAACAAACCTTCAACGATTGTTTCTTTGCCGTTTGCGTCGATTTGTAGCGCTTGACCATTTACGTTGGTTGGCACGCCACCCATCATGTAATGACATGTAGGAATTACTGGAATTGGTTCTTTTGCAGGGTCAACGTGAGCAAATGTTTTAGCAAGGTCACATACACCAGGAAGACGCAGATTTAGTGTTTCTGCACCTAAGTGATCTAGTTTTAGCTTAAGGTGAGGACCCCAAGGACCATCACAACCACGACCTTCACGGATCTCAGTCATCATTGAACGTGCAACCACATCGCGAGACGCTAAGTCTTTTGCGTTTGGTGCATAACGTTCCATGAAGCGCTCGCCATCTTTATTTAAAAGATAACCACCTTCGCCACGACAACCTTCGGTCACTAGCGTACCCGCGCCAGCAATACCCGTTGGGTGGAACTGCCACATTTCCATATCTTGCATAGAAATACCAGCACGTGTTGCCATACCAACGCCGTCGCCGGTGTTGATGTGCGCATTAGTAGTTGATGCAAAAATACGACCCGCACCACCTGTTGCTAATACTACTGCTTTAGATTTGAAATAAGTGATTTCACCTGTTTCAATTTCAATTGCAGTACAACCTACTACATCACCATTATCGTTTTTAACTAAATCAAGTGCATACCATTCTGAGAATACATTTGTTTTGTTTTTAACATTTTGTTGATAAAGAAGGTGTAATAGTGCGTGACCAGTACGATCGGCAGCTGCCGCAGTACGTGCAGCTTGTTCACCACCAAAGTTTTTCGATTGACCACCGAAAGGACGTTGGTAAACACGGCCATTTTCAAAGCGAGAAAATGGGAGACCCATGTTTTCTAATTCAGTAATAGCTTCTGGGCCTGTTTGACACATATATTCAATAGCGTCTTGGTCACCGATAAAATCGGAGCCCTTAACGGTATCGTACATGTGCCATTCCCAGTTATCTTCGTGCGAGTTACCAAGCGCTACTGTAATACCACCCTGTGCTGATACAGTGTGTGAGCGAGTTGGAAATACTTTAGAAATTAAAGCACACGTTTTGCCAGACTCAGTAATAGCTAAAGCAGCGCGCATACCTGCACCACCGGCACCGATTACTACGGCGTCAAATTCACGAACAGAATATTTCACTTATACACCCCATAATACGATTAGACCAATAGCTACGTAAGCAAAGGCCATTAGGTTTAGTACAAAGCCTAAAACAGCACGAAGCTTAGCGCACTTAACATAGTCTGTTAGAACTTGCCAAAGGCCAATGCGGGTATGAACCATAATGCAAACCAGGGCAATTAAAGTAAACCCTTTCATTGCTAGGTTAGAGAAGAGGCCTGTCCAGGCTTCGAAAGTGACTTCTGGCGTTGCTAAAAAATAGCCGATAATAAAAATCGCATACGCGCTTATTATTAATGCCGTGGTACGTAAAGATACGAAATCTTGTACACCATCACGTTTAAGAGTTGCTTGATTTAAAACCATATCCACACCCCTGCCAATACGGCAAACACAACGCCAAGAGCCATTGCAATTTTAGCGCTGAGGTTACCTGATTCAAGTTCTTCCCAATGTCCCATATCCATAATCATATGGCGAATACCACCAATAAGGTGATAACCCAATACAGATACGGTGCCCCAAGCAATAAATTTGGCAATGAATCCGTTAAACAGACCCTTGACGAATTCAAAACCTTCAGCAGAAGAAAGAGACTCTGACCAAGCCCAAATGACAAACGTTAAAGCAAAAAATAATGCAACACCGGTGACGCGGTGGAAAATTGACGCTTTAGCCGTTGCCGGCATAGATATAGTTGTTAGATCTAGATTTACAGGTCTTTGCTTTTTCACAGTTACTTGCCCATCTTGCCCACAGTGGGGCTCATCTACTTGTTTTTCTAAAACCCACCAAATATTTCTGATGGAACTATCAAAATAAACGTCTCTTTACAAATAAAGTTCACTATAATGCAAAAATTATAATGTAAAAATATGTTTACCTAAATACAATACGGTTAAAAACCTTCGACAGTATATATAGCCGCAGGCCTTTTTACAATTCTTGTTTAGTTAGAGCCATTTGCAAATTAGCCAATGGTATAATATTCAAACCATACCGAATATTTATTATACGTATACGCATAATGCTTATAAAAATTGACTTTATACCCCTCTTTCACGTTAAAATGAGAAGATGTGCTTAAAACAGATTTTAGAGTATAAAATCAGAATAGTTATCTTAATAGGAGATACATAGATGGCGGATAAGAAAGCCACAGTCCATATTGATGGTCTAGATCCAATCGAACTTCCAATTTATCAAGGTACTGCTGGCCAGGATGTAATTGACGTACGTACATTAGGTTCACATGGTCACTTTACTTACGATCCAGGTTTTATGTCGACTGGCTCTTGTGAATCTACAATTACTTATATTGATGGCGGCAAAGGTGTTCTACTTCATCGTGGTTACCCAATTGAGCAGCTTGCTGAAGACTCTAACTATGTAGAGCTATGTTACTTACTATTAAACGGTGAGTTACCTTCAAAAGAGCAGTATGAAGAATTTGCACAACAAATCACTCGCAGCACTATGCTAGATGAAAAAATTGCAACTTTCTTCCAAGGTTTCCGTTTTGATGCACACCCTATGGCAATGCTATGTGGCGTGGTTGGTGCTTTATCATCTTTTTATCATGAAGATCTTGATATTACAGACGCAAGCCAACGCAAAACAAGTGCAATTAAATTAGTAGCTAAGTTACCTACTATTGCAGCTATGGCTTATAAAACAAACATTGGCCAACCATTTGTATACCCACGTAACGATTTAAGCTACGCCGAAAACTTCTTACATATGATGTTCTCTGTACCTGCTGAAGAGTATAAAGTTAACCCTGTAACGGCTAAAGCTATGGATAAAATATTCATGCTTCATGCTGATCATGAACAAAACGCATCAACGTCTACTGTACGTCTTGCAGGTTCATCTGGTGCTAACCCATATGCTTGTATTGCTGCTGGTATCGCATCTCTTTGGGGCCCTGCACACGGCGGCGCTAACGAAGCATGTTTAAACATGTTAGAAGAAATTGGTTCTGTTGATCGCATTGACGAATACGTAGCTAAAGCAAAAGATAAGTCAGACCCGTTCCGTCTTATGGGCTTTGGTCACCGTGTTTACAAAAACTTTGATCCACGTGCAACGGTAATGCGTCAAACGTGTCACGAAGTACTTGCTGAGCTAAATATTCAAGATCCATTGCTTGATATTGCAATGAAGCTTGAGCAAATTGCGCTTGAAGACCCGTACTTTGTTGAGAAGAAACTCTACCCTAACGTAGATTTTTACTCAGGTATTATCTTAAAAGCGATCGGTATTCCAACAAGCATGTTCACTGTAATTTTTGCAATGGCACGTACTGTTGGTTGGATCACTCACTGGGATGAGATGCTATCTCAACCTGGTCATAAGATCAGCCGCCCACGTCAGCTTTACACGGGTTACACACAACGTGACTACAAAGCAACTGACAAGCGTTAATTCGCTGTAATATTGCTTAAGTATTTTAAAAGGTCGCTATTGCGGCCTTTTTTGTTACTCAGCACTTGAGAATTATCTTAAACAGATTACAATTCTCGCCCTAAATTGACTAATTAAATGAGCTTATGTCTGTTTCCACGTTTGATATCACTAAAATACGTAATGATTTCCCTATCCTAAATCAAACGATTAATAGCCAAACTTTAACTTATTTAGACTCTGGGGCAACCACACAAAAGCCACAATGCGTTATTGATACCACGGCAGAGTTTTATGCAGCGCAAAACGCGAACGTACATCGTGGACGCCATACCCTCAGTGAGCAGGCTACTTATCGTTATGAGCAAGTACGCGATAAAGCTGCAGAATTTTTTGGTGTTAATAGTAATGAAATTGTATGGACTAAAGGGGCAACTGAAGCTATAAACTTAGTTGCTAATGGCTTAAAAAATCAAATAAAAGCCAGCGATACCATCATTATTACGCCTATTGAGCATCATGCTAATATTGTACCTTGGCAGGTTTTGTCTCAGCAAACTGGTGCTAAGCTTGCTATTTTACCGCTTAACGACGATGCCACCTTTGATATACCTGCATGCTGTGAATTTATAAAGCAGCATAAACCTAAGTTATTGGCCATTAGCCAAGCCTCTAATGCGCTTGGTAATATCACTAATTTAGCGCCGTTGATTGCCAGTGCGAAAGCGGTAGGCGCATTAGTACTGGTTGATGGCGCACAAGGGGCAATGCATTTAAAAGCTAATTTAAGCACACTTAATTGTGATTTTTACGTTTTTTCTGCCCATAAAATGCTGGGGCCAACCGGTTTAGGTGGCTTATATGGCCGCTACGAGCAATTAAATGCCCTCACCCCATACCAAACCGGGGGAGAAATGATCCAAACCGTAACCTTAACGCACAGCACTTATCGCGATGCACCGGCAAAGTTTGAATCGGGGACGCCAAATATTGCCGGCGTATTAGGCTTTGGTGCAGCACTTGAGTATATAAATGCATTAAATCACCCTGCTTTAATTGAATATGAACAAACGCTATTTAATTATGCAGCCAATAGACTACAGCAAATTGATGGCATCACCCTATTTAGTGACCTTAAGCATAATATTGGCACTTTATGTTTTAACTATAAAGATGAGCATCCATACGATTTGGCAACTTTACTTGACGGATATGGGGTTGCACTGCGCAGTGGCCATCATTGCACTCAGCCTTTAATGGCGCATTTAGGGGTCAATGGCACCCTTAGAGCAAGCTTAGCTTTCTATAATAACCATACAGATGTAGATAATTTTATTGATGCACTACAAAAATGCATTGCTCTATTAGACTAATGTTGGATAAGAATATGACAAATACTTTTAATAAAGCATATCTAGCGTCAATTAACTTGGCCGGTTCCGCGTCAATTATCTTGGCCGGTTGACACCGAATTTTATTTGCTCTTAT